>DATCGB010000099.1:0-10591 GCA_036509155.1 Candidatus Tumulicola sp.
AGCGATAATGCCATCGATACCCGCGCCACGTGGAGGTCTCTTTGAGTCTGCGTTTTCAGCCGCTGCGCATGCTTGCGTTCGTCGGATTGGGGCTGCTGGCAGCCGTTCCGGGGCCGGCGTGTGCGGCCAAGCCGCCGCCCATTCCTAAGCTTACGCCCGACGCCGTCACTCGCCACTCACTGGTCTTGAACGGGCACAGTCTGGCCTACACGGCGCGGGCCGGGACGCTGACGCTGCGGGATGGCGAAGACCGGCCGACCGCGCGCGTCTTTTACACCGCCTACACGCTCGATGGGGCCGCGCCAACCCGGCGCCCCGTGACCTTCTTGTATAACGGCGGTCCGGGAAGCTCGACGATTTGGCTTCGGATGGGCTCGTTCGGGCCGGTGCGCGTCCAGACGTCCGACGGGACGATCACTCCCGGGCCGCCCTACCGGCTGGCCGATAACCGCTTTAGCCTGCTGGACAAGACCGATCTCGTGTTCATCGACATGCCGGGCAGCGGTTACGGGCGAATCATCGGCGACGGAAAACCCAAGGACTTCTACGGCGTCGACCAGGACGCGGACGCGTTCGCCCAGTTCATTCAGCGCTACCTGACGAACTTCAATCGCTGGAACTCGCCCAAGTTTCTGTTCGGTGAATCCTATGGGACGACGCGCTCGGCGGTGCTTTCCGGCATTCTGGCGCAGCGCGGCATCGCGCTGAACGGCATCGTGCTGCTGTCGTCATTTCTCAATCCATCGATCGATTACAACGACGGCGCGCCCGTCGGCGGCGGCGACTGGGCGTACGTGCTGTACCTGCCGACCGAAACGGCGACGGCGTGGTACCACAAGGCCATTCCACGTTCGCCCGGGCTCGACCGACTGCTCCCGGAAGTAAAGGCGTTCGCGCTAGGCGAGTACCTCGACGGGCTGGCCGCCGGCGCGAAGCTGCCGCCCGATCGGTTTAACGATATCGTGGCAAAGCTTCACCGCTACACGGGTCTTTCGGAACAGTACGTCCGCAACTCGAACCTGCGGATTCCCTACGACCGGTTCGAAAACGAGCTTGCGCGTCAGCGCGGCATAACGTTCGGCCGGCTCGACTCGCGCTTTTCGACTTACGTCCTCGACCGCCCCGAACTCTCGCCCGAATCGGACGCTACCGACTCGGCCATCGACGCCGCCTTCGTCGCGACCGGCAATCAATATCTGCGACAGGACTTGAAATACGACACGCCGCTGCTCTACCGCGCGGAAATCTACGATCTGATCTACGCCGACGGAAATAGTTGGGATTTCAAGCACGGCGACGATCCGCAAACGTTTAACGTCGCGCCCGATCTCGCCCAAACGATGACCTACAATCCGCGATTAAAGGTCTTCTCGGCCAACGGATACTTCGACTTTGCGACGCCGTTCTTCGCGACGCAATACGTCTTGAGCCATCTGTACCTCGCCCCGCAACTTCAGAAGAACATCACCTACGGATTTTACGAATCGGGCCATATGGTGTATCTCCACCCGGCCGCTCTCGCGAAGTTCCACGCGGATTTGGAACGCTGGTACGCTCAAGTGCTGCGCTAAGGTTGGGAATACGATACGTGCTCATCAAACGATCCGCCCTCACGATTTTCGCCGTCGCGTTCGCGCTCGCAGGCGGCGGCGCGCACGCCTTCGCGGCGGCGCCTGCCCGTCCGCCCGCGACCGCGCAAGCGCCGCCGGAAGGGTCGCTTACGCCCGACGCGGTCACTCGCCAGTCGATCTCGCTAGGCGGAAAGACGTATCCGTACACCGCGCGCGCGGGGACGATAACGCTCCAAAACGACAAGGACGAGCCGACCTGCCGGATGTTTTTTACCGCATTTACGCTGGACGGAGCGAACCCCGGCACGCGTCCGGTGACGTTCCTCTATAACGGCGGGCCCGGCAGTTCGACGATTTGGCTGCGAATGGGATCGTTCGGGCCGATGCGCGTCGTCACCGGCGACGCCGGCTCGACCGCCAACGCGCCGTTCCAACTCGTCGAGAATCAATACACGCTGCTCGACAGCACCGACCTCGTGTTCGTCGACGCGCCGGGCACCGGATTCAGCCGCATCGTCGGTGAGGGCAAGCCGGACCAGTTCTACGGCGTGGACCAGGACAAGCGGGCTTTTTCGCAGTTCGTCTCGCGCTACGTCAGCACGTACGGCCGCTGGAATTCGCCGAAATTTCTCTTCGGCGAATCGTACGGGACCCCGCGCACGGCCGTACTCGTCAACGACTTAGAGAACCGCGGCATCGGCATCAACGGCGTCGTGCTGCTCTCGTCGATTCTCGACTTCAACCTGGACTGGGACGTGAATTTCACGCCCACGGCCATCGGCGGCAGCGACTGGGCTTTCCCGCTCTATCTGCCGACCGAGGCGGCATCGTCGTGGTACCACAACGCGCTTCCCGGGCCGCAGACGACGTTGCAGAACTTGTTGCCGCAGGTCGAGCAGTTCGCGATGGGCGAGTATCTCAACGCGCTGGCGCAGGGGGCGAACCTTTCGCCTTCGACGTACAACGACGTGGTCGCAAAGTTGCACCAGTACACCGGACTTTCGACCCAGTACATTCGCGAATCGAACCTGCGGATTCCCTACTGGCGCTACATGACGGAACTCTTGCGCAATAACGGACAGACGGTGGGCCGCTACGACGCGCGCTACGTCTCGTACACGCTCGACCGCATCGAAGATCGGCCGCAGTTCGACGCGACCGATTCGGCGATCGATGCGGCCTTCGTCGGCGCCGGAAACTATTACGTGCGCCAGCTGCTGCACTACAACACGCCGCTGGAATACCTGGAAGTCGCCTACGGCATCAACCGTCACTGGGACTGGAAGCATAACGGCAATCTCCCAACCAATACGGCGCAAGATCTGGCTGCGGCTATGACGTTCAATCCGGGTCTGCACGTGTTTTCGGCGAATGGGTATTACGACATGGCCACGCCGTTCTTCGCGACGGTCTACACGCTCAACCATCTCAATCTGGCGCCCCCGCTGCAAAACAACATCACCTACGGCTTCTACGAATCCGGACACATGGTGTACCTGCATCCGGCCGCGCTGGCGCAGTTCCACACCGATCTGGAACGCTGGTACGCGGACGTCCTAAAGCGTTAGCGCGCCTGGATCGCCGCCAGCCGCGCTAGCGTCTGGCGGTAGATCGCCGCAAGCTTGTCATAGGCGGCGCGCATGTCCGCCGTCGGCGCCGCGTCGCCGCTCTCCACCGCATCTTCCAAATATCCCAGCGCGCCTTGCAGGTAGAGCAAACTGCGCAGGTCGTGCGAGTACGCACCGACCGAATCGTCGGGATCGGAGGCGGGCGATTGGCCCACGATCTCGCGCAGCGCGCGCGTTCGACCGGCAGGCAGCGACGCGCGCGCGAGCGCCTGGGCACGAACCCGGTCGGCACCGGCGCGCCGGCGCAAGCTTTCGATCCTCATCGCGAAGGCGTACTGCGCGCGCAAGTCGGCGTCGCTCGCGGCGATGCGCGGATCGCGGCGAACGCGCGCCGGGCGGGTGTAGGTCGCGCCGTCGACGGTCATGCGGACGGCGTACGTGCCGGGCGGGACCAGTGGGCCGCGATCGCTTTCGGCCCGGAAGTCCCAGACGAATCGATGTGCGCCGGCGGCCGCCGACGGCATCGGTGCGAGTTCGATCCACGACGGAACGACCGTGATCTGACGCGGATCGACCGTTGCGGGTTTATCGGCGCTCGACCAGCGACGCAGGATGGCGCCGTCCGAACCCGCGATCGAAATCACCACCGGCGTCCGCGCGGCGCCGGCGAGATAATAATCGACGTCGACCCCCGGCGTAGGATTAGCCGCGTGGGGCTCGTCCAGCGGCAACGGCGTACCTTCGTCGTTGCCCGGCCGCAGCCGGAAGGCGGCCGAGGGCGCGAACAGATAGTTTCCGCCCGAGGCCAGCGCGGCGGCGATCTGCCGCAGCGGCGCGACGTCGTCCATGACCCAAAAGGCGCGGCCGTGCGTGGCGATCGCCAGATCGTTTCCGTGCACGGCGATGTCGCGAACCGACGTTACCGGCAGGTTGCGCTGCAGCGACTGCCAGCGCGCGCCGTCGTCGAACGAAACGTAGACGCCCTTTTCGGTTCCCGCGTACAGCAGGCCGCGCCGCTGGGGATCTTCGCGCACCACGTTGACGAACGATCCGCTGGGGATGCCGTCGCTAATGGCGGTCCACGTCCGGCCCGAGTCGTTGGTTCGATAGATGTATGCGCCGTAATCTTCGAGCCTGTGCCGGTCGACCGCCGCGTAGGCGACTCGCGCGTCGAAGTGCGAGGCTTCGATCGTCCCAACTTTGCTCCACGACGTCAGCGCCGCAGGCGTGACGTTCTGCCAGTGCTTTGGGCCGTCGTGCGTCAGCCAGACGTATCCGTCGTCGGTCCCGGCCCAGATCGTGCCGGGCCGCAGCGGTGAAGGGGCGATGGCGTACACCACGCCGTGCCGCCGAATCCCGGCGTCGTCGGCCAGCGTGCTCGCATCGAGATTTGCCGGCGTACCTTCGTCGGCACGGCTAAGATCCGGGCTGACGATCGTCCAGGTTATCCCGCCGTCGCGCGAGCGAAAAATGTTTTGGTGGGCGGCGTAGAGCGAGCGCGGGTCGGCCGGTGAGAAGACGATCGGGAGCGTCCAGGTGTTGCGCCACACGGTCGACGGGTAGTTTAGGGTGGGGTCGACGTTGAATTCCCATCCGGTATCGATGCGTTCGGCCGTCACGGTCCCGCCGTAGACTAAGTCTGGATGCTTGGGGTCGGGCGCGATCGACCCGCTTTCACCGCCGGCGTCGATCGGGTGGAAGTCCCAGTCCGATAGGTGCGCGTATTTGCTCGCGCTGGGTTGGACCGCGGCGCCGGAGTCCTGCTGCGCGCCGTAGAGCCGGTAGGGCACTCGATCGTCGGTGATAACGTGGTAGAACTGCCCGGTGGGCTGGTTATACCAGGAGCTCCAGGTGGCCGCGCCGTCGACCGTGACGACGACGCCTTGATCGCTGCCCAGAATCATGCGATTGGGATCGTTGGGTTCGATCCAGAGCGTGTGATAGTCGTCGCCGCCGGGGGCGCCTTTGATCGCGGCAAAGCTTTTCCCGCCGTCGGTCGAGCGATAGGTCGACGTGTTCATCACGTATACGATGTCGGGATTTTTAGGATCGACCGTGATGCCGCCGAAATACCAGCCGCGTTGCCATATGCGGGCGTCGCCGTCCACGTGCGACCAGGTAACGCCGGCATCGTCGGACCGATACACGCCGCCGTGGTCGGAATCGGAATCGACCAACGCATACACGCGGCGGCTGATCGATCGCGACGGCGCGATGCCGATGCGTCCAACTTTGGCGGGAAGACCGTCGGTCAAACGTTTCCACGTCGCGCCCGCATCCGTCGAGCGGTACAAGCCGCTGCCGGGTCCATTGGAAGGCGGATACACGTTCCACGGCGGCCGGCGGGTTTGCCACAGCGCCGCGTAGACGACGTCGGGCGCGTTCGGATCGATCGCCACGTCGACGGCACCCGTATCGGCGTTCTCGTACAGAACCTTGTTCCACGTCCGGCCGCCGTCGACGGTTTTGAAAACGCCGCGCTCGGCGTTGGGGCCGTACTGATGGCCGAGCGCGGCGACGTAGACGACATTCGCGTCGCGCGGGTCGACGGCGATCGCGCCGATCTGGCGCGTATCGGTTAGGCCGAGGTGCTGCCAGGTTTTGCCGCCGTCGGTAGATTTGTACGCGCCGTTGCCGGAGGCGATGTCGGAACGCATGTCGGCTTCTCCGCTGCCGACGTAGATCGTCCGCGGGCTGCTCGGCGCGACGGCGAGGGCGCCGATCGACCCGACCGGCTGGCCGTCAAAAATCGGGTTCCAGGTGCGCCCGGCGTTGCGGCTTTCCCAAACGCCGCCATCGACGGACCCGAAGTAGAAGTGTTCCGGTTCGCCCGGCACGCCGCTGACGGCGAGCGCGCGGCCGCCGCGAAACGGCCCGGCTAAGCGCCAATTAAGGCCGGCGAAATACGCCGCATCGACGTGCGCCGGACGCGCGGCTGCGGCGCGAACTTGGCCGCCCCACGACGACGCGAACAACGTGCAGGCGAGAGCGCAGCTCAACGCTCGTTGCACGCTACCAGCCGCCGCCGGAATCGCCCCCGCCGCCGCCAAAATCGCCGCCGCCGCCGCCGTCTCCACCGAAACCGCCGCCGCTCCAGTCGCCGCCGCTGGCGCCGCCAACGTCGGCTTGACCGGCATCGTTTTGCCAGCCCGCCCCGGAGTCGCCGCCCCATCCGCCGCCCGCGTCCGGCGCGCCGGCTTGACCGGCGTCGGCCGGCCCGATCGCGCCGCCGCCTCCGCCGCCGCGTCCGCCGAACATTTCATTCCCGAGCCACGCGCCGCCCAGGCCGCCGAGCAACCCGCTCCAGAAGCTGCCGCCCCCGCCGCCGTAACCGCCGTATCCGGCCGGCGGCATCCCGCCCGGAGCGCCGGGCGGTCCGTAACGCGGCGTCGAGAACGCGCGCATCACCGAACGCAAAATCAGGAATCCGACCACGATAATGACGATCCACCAAATCATGGAGATATGTATTCCTCCGCTCGAAGGTTGGCTGGGCGAGGTCATCGGTGCGCCCGCCGCGTTCGAACTCGCCTGGCGTGACGACCCGACGTGGGCGCGATAGACGTTGAGGATGCCGGTCACGGCCGCCGTGATGCCGGCGTCGTAGTCCTCGCTGCGAAACTGCGATTCCATCGACGAACGAATCGTCTTGAGCGCGTCCGACGTGAACCAGCCGGCTTGCGAGCCGGCGCGGTCCGGCACGATGATGTCGCGGCGATCGTCGCGTGCGACGAACACCAGGACGCCGTTGACTTTTTGCTGCGAAAAGGCCGCACTAGCGGCATCCTGCAAGGTCGCGCCGCCCAACGAGGGCACCGTCACGACCACGATTTCCTTGCCGGTCGCGGCGTTGAAGTTGCCGATCCGCCCGTTCAGCGCGGCGACGGTAGCCGGCGAGAACATGCCGGCTTGGTCCTGCACGAAGTCGCGAGCGGCGGCCGGTAAGGCCGAAATTGTCGAAGCGATGACGAGTGCGCAGAGCGCGGCGGTTCGTTTCATGGCAGCGGTTCCTCCGAGCGTTGTTACCGAAGGCGTTTTGCGAAGTTTCGCTATCCCGCTCCTGCGCCCGGCGCACCGTCGTCGAAACGCAGCTCGTCGAATCCGTGAGTGATGTGCGCGTCGAGCACCGCGCGCGCCGTGAGGAACTCTCGCCGCCCAATGGCGTCGAGCAGCGCTTCGTGTTCTTCGGCCAGCTCTTCGGCGCGCTCGTACCGGGCGCTGGTTGCGTCGATGTACAGGCGGATCTGTGCGAGCAGACCGTCGTAGGCGCGCTCGAGCAGGGCGTTCCCGGCCATCGCGACGATCGCGCGATGCAGTGCCAAGTCCTCGTCAACGGTTCGCCGGCGGTCGCCGTCGCGCAGGGCGCGACGCATGGCGCCGACGCGTTCGCGCAGCTTCGCCAACTCGGCGTCACCGGCCCGATCGATCAGTCGATCCAGCGCGAAGCGTTCGAGCGCGAGCCGGAACTCCATCAGCTCGACGAAGCGCCGGCGTCGCAGCGGCGCCACGATCGTCCCGCGGTAGGGGAGGATCGAGACGAGTCCCTCTTCGGCAAGTTTGAGCAGCGCCTCGCGGATCGGGCTGCGGCTGACGCCCAGCTCGCGTGCGACTTCCAGCTCGACGATGCGCGCGCCGGGTACCAGCGCTCCGCCCGCGATTCGGCCGCGCAGTACCGCCGCGACGCGCGTCGCCGTGGAGGCGCGATCCAGCGGTTCGCCGCTCACGGTGCCGGATTCGCGCGCGCCGACCGGCTGGCACGCCGCGCCGCGGCGGACCACGCCCAGCCAGCCGCGACGAAGGCGAGAAAATAGTAGGCGAACCAGCGCTGCGGGGGAGCCGGGACGGGATAAAATAGCATCACCGCCGGTACGAGCAGCAGCAGCACCGCAATCACCGAAATCGCAAAGTCGACCGAGCGCATCTCGCGCTTGCGCTTCACGTACACGCCGGCCGCAATCGAGATCAATGCGTAGATAACGATAAACCCAAACGAACTAAGCGTTCCGCAGTTGTTGAAAACGTCGATCGGCGCGACTCGCCCGATCAGCGACGCGAGCGTGACGATCAAGGTCAGGGCGGTGACCACGGTGACTGCGACGTTGGGCGTGTCGTGCTTGGGTTCGATGCGGGCAAACGCGCGCGGCAGCAGCCCGGCCAGGGCCATTGCGTAGGCGACCCGCCCGGCCGTCGTGATACACGCCAGACACACCGAGAACGCGCTGCAAAGCGCGCCGATCGTGATCGGAATCCGTAAGTAGCCGACGTTGAAGATGTCGGCCAGCGTGCCGAGCGGAAACGTTTGCCGATCGAGCCGCAGGGCGGCGTGGTGCAGCCCCAAGATCTCCGAGTAGGTCGCAACGATAAAGAAGACGCTTACGAAGACGACGCTTCCGAGAACGGCCCGCGGGATCGTCTTTAGCGGATTCTTGGCTTCCGCTCCGAACGCGGTCGCGCTTTCGAACCCGACGAAACTAAAAACCGCGAAGGCGATCGCCAAACCAATGCCCCCGGGGAAGGCGCCTTTGAGCGTCAGCTGGGCGGTGTCGATCGACGGACCGTGTTTTACCAGTACGATCCCGATGAGGATGCAGATGACGATTACCGAAACTGCCTCGAGCACGAGCATGAGAATGGCCGAGACTTGCACGCCGCGATAGGCCGCCTGCCACGCGACGAGCGCGATCGCGCAAACCGTAACGATCGCCGGCACGTGAGCGCCGCCGTACCCCAAGAAGATATCCGTAAACAGCGCCATCGCGCCCAGAACGGCCGCCGCGACGAAGCCGTACGCCCACAGCAGCGACCATCCCGCGATCGCTCCCAGCATCGGTCCGAGATTTTCGGCGACGTATCCGTACATCGATCCGGCGGCGCTCGACCGGCGCGTGAACTGGTTGATGTTGAGCGCGACGAACACGAGCATCGTTCCGCCGAACGCGTAGGCGAGCCACGTGCCGTTGCCCGCGTTGGCGTACATGTAGGGCGCGATCAGAATCGGCGTCATGCTCGGGCCGATGAGCGCCACCGAGGTGGCCAGCACTTCGAGAAACGTCAGCGACCCGGAGCGCAGTGCGGGCGGCTCGGTCACTCCGGCCAACGGCTGATGACGACGCGCTGCTGGGTGTAGAAGGCGACCGCATCCTTTCCGTGGCAGCGCAAGTCGCCGAAAATCGAGTCCTTGACGCCGCCGAACGGGAAGAACGCCATCGGCGCGGCGACGCCGACGTTGACGCCGACCATGCCGACCGCGATGCGCGACGCGAAGGTTCGCGCGTTTCCGCCGTCGGCAGTGAAAATCGACGACGCGTTGCCGTAGCGCGAGGCGTTCGCGATGCCGATGGCTTCGTCGAGCGTCGCCGCGCGCACCACCGCGAGCACCGGTCCGAAAATTTCGTCGCGAGCCAGCTCGCCGGCCGGATCGACGTGGTCGAAAATTGCCGGCGAGACGAACGATCCCGTGCGCGGCGCGGCCGCCGGCGCGAGTACCATCCGCGCGCCGGACGCGACCGCCCGCTCGACGTAGCCTTGAATGCGCGCGATGGCCTCGTCGCTCACGACCGGCCCCAGGTCGGTCGTCTCGTCCGCGCCGTGGCCGAGCTTCAGCCGCTTTGCGGCCGCGACCAGCAGCGGTACGAGGCGGTCGCCGGCGTCGCCGACCGCAACCACGACCGAGCCCGCCAGACACCGTTGTCCGGCGCCGCCGAAGGCCGATCCGATCGCCGCCGCGACGGTCGACGGCGTGACGGCGTCGGGCATGACGACGAGGTAGTTCTTTGCTCCGCCCAGCGCTTGAACGCGTTTGTGGGCGCCGACGGCGCGCGCTTGGACGAGCCGCGCCGCGTTCGAGGATCCGACGAACGAAACTGCCGCTACGGCGGGATGATCGATCAGCGCGTTGGCCGTTTCGGCGCCGCCGTGCGCGACCGCAAAGATTCCCGTCGGGAAAGCGCAGTCGCGCGCGACCTCGGCCAGCATCTCGGCGGTAAGCGGCGTGTGCGGTGACGGTTTGAGCACGAAGGTGTTGCCGGCGGCGAGTGCGAGCGGAATCATCCACAGCGGAATCATCGCCGGAAAGTTGAACGGCGCGATGCCGACACAGACGCCGAGCGGGTAACGCACCGAGATCGAGTCGATGCCGCGCGCGATGTCGGGCAGCGCGTCGCCCATCATGAGCGACGGCATGCCGCACGAAAACTCGACCGCTTCGATGCCGCGTCGGACTTCGGCCCGCGCGTCCGCGATCGTCTTGCCGTTCTCGCGCGCGACCGAAACGGCCAGGTCTTCGCGCCGGCGCTCGAGCGCGTCGGCGTAGCGGAACATCAGTCGCGCGCGTTCGACGACCGGCACGCGCGACCACGCGGCAAACGCCGCCTGGGCGGCGTCCACGGCGCGCGCGACGTCGCGCCCGCTCGCGGCGGTAACGCTGCCGATCGTTTCGCGCGTGGCCGGGTC
>DATCGB010000100.1:0-3024 GCA_036509155.1 Candidatus Tumulicola sp.
GCACCAGCACGCGCGCGATGCGCGCCAGGATCGGCAACGCCCCCTGCGCGGTGATCGTATCGTTCATTTGGCGAAGCCGCTGCGCGATCACGACGCCCAGCGCCGTCGTAAGCTGCGGATGGCGCGACGCGACGTCGGCGACGACGTCCCACGGCAGCTTGACGATCCGCGCGGTTTTAGAAAAGACGACGATTCGCGCGTTGGAAAGCCCGCGATCGAAATACTCGGCAACGCCGAAGAGCTCGTGAGGAAAGATTTCGTACAAAATCCGCTCGCGATCGATGTCGTGTCCTTTGGCCCGCACCACGATGCCTTCGGTGACCACGCCGATAAATGGCGACTCGGAATTTTCGGCGACCAGCGCCTGCCCGCGACGCCCGGTCTGGGGCACGGCGGCGGCGGCAAGCTCGTCAAAAACCGGCTCGCCCAAACCGGTGAAGGCCACGCAGCCGGCCAAGAACTGCGCGAGCGGGTTGCGCTCCCCCTCGCGCCGCTCCTGCGGGGTCAGGCAGACGCGCCAGATGCCGCGCGCGACGCGCCGCGTTTCGATCACGAACCGCTCGGGACGCTCTTGCGTGATGCGCGCCGACAACCCGCGGGGCTCGTGCTCGGTTATGAACGTGAGGGACGCACCGGTCGGCAAACGGTCGAGGGCCGCGCGGACCAAGTCGGGACGGTCCCACACCGGGAGGCCCCGAAGGTCGATCTCAGAAGGGTTTGTCACGCCAGTCACGTTCTCGCCGAGCAAAGCGCTCTACTCCTAGACGAAGCACCTGAGAGGACTTGAGCATGGTACGTTCACCGGCTTTTCGCATTGCGGCCTGGATTCTTCTGCTGAGCATTTCGACGACGGCGCTGCCGATCGCCGCAGCGGCCGACACCAGCACCGACGCGACCGATAGCCACTACTCGACGACGATAACTACGGTCTACGGTTCGCAATATCCGATCGCCGGTCACTTAGACCTGCAAATTTCGCCGAGCGGTATCCTGCGCGGCTACTATCACAACGCTTTTCAGAAGGCGTTCATTCAAGTCGTCGGCGGACGCGACGGCAACTACATCTGGTTCGACATCGGCCCCAGCACGATCGACCTCGGTCTCGGGGTCGGGACGGGCGAGCGCCTGCACATCGTTGCTACGATGAACGAAGATGGCTCGTTTCGCGGACAGGCCTTCCCCCAAGTGACGTTGGCCAATGTCTCCCAAATGACGTCCCCCACCAACCAGGCAACCGCCAACGATCAGTACATCTTCGCGGCCAAGCCGGTGGAGAAGAGCTCGGAAGACTACCCGGAACCGTCGCCGGCGCCGTAACGGCCCGCGCGCGTTCACGACGACACACGGACGCCCTTCCAGACCCGCTCCGGCGCGGCTGGAAGGGCGTCCATGTGTTTGAGAAAAAGTGTGAGCTGCCACCGTTGCTCGTCGGTAAGCGACGACCCGAACGCCGGCATCCCGGTGAAACGGATCCCATGGGTGATCTTCCAGTACGTCTCGCCCTCCGGGTCGTCTTCGACCCCGTGCTTGGCTAGCTGAGGCGGCCTCTGGTAGAGTCCCTTGGCAACGTTCGTCGCCACCGCCCCGGAGGCGCCGTGACAGACCGCGCAGTTCTGCGCGTACAGCTTAATGCCGGCCGTGAGATTGGCGTCGTTGAGGGCGACCGGGTTGGGGCTCGTCGGCGCCTCCCGCCGGATGGTCGCGTTCAGCGAAGACTTGGCCGCCCAGCGCTCCAGCCGCATCGGTTTTCCATCGGCGTTCGCCGGCATCATCCCGCCCATAACGGCGGCGTAGGCTCCAAGCGCCAGAAGCACCACCACACCGATTGCACCGATCGCAATGCCACGTACCATTTGCCGGTCATTGGCAGGCCGCGGAAAAACTCCCCGCTCGGCGACGGGAGTAATCGGCCGCTCGGACGCCGTAGTGCCGGCCACCGGAGGGTGTGAACCGATGCGCCGAATTCGTCGTGCAGCCGTCGCCGCGGTAGCGGCCGTTTTTCTGAGCGCCTGTGCAAACGGGCCGGGCGTCTCGACCGGCTTGGGAAACGCGGTCGGCGCGCCCGACGTCCAAACCACCGTGCCCGAGGTCGGGGGCTGCACGATTTTCCCGGCCGACAACTGGTGGAACGCGGATATCTCGAAGTATCCCGTCGACCCGCGCTCCGACAAGTACATTGCGTCGATCCCCGGCAACTTGCATCCCGACTTCGGACACAATCCGGACTACGGGATCCCGTTCGACGTCGTTCCGCGCTCGCAAAAAGACGTACCGGTGAGTTTCGATTACTACTCGCAAAGCGATCCCGGTCCGTACCCGATTCCGCGCGACGCGCAAATCGAAGGCGGAAAGCACTCGACGGGGGATCGGCACGTGCTCGTGCTGCAGCGCGGCACGTGCAAACTTTACGAAATGTGGCGGGCCTTCCCAAAACATGGAGGTTCGAACTGGAAAGCCGGATCGGGTGCGATATTTCCGCTCGATACCGACAAGCTGCGTCCCGACGGCTGGACGTCGGCCGACGCGGCTGGGCTGCCGATCCTTCCCGCCTTGATTCGCTGCGACGAAGTCGCCGCTGGGGCGATCGACCACGCCCTTCGCTTCACGGTCGAAAAGACGCAGGCCGGCTACATTCATCCGGCCACGCATTTTGCCAGCGATAGCCGCAATCCCGACCTTCCGCCGATGGGTTTGCGCGTGCGGCTGAAAGCGTCGTACGACATTTCGCAGTTCAATCGCACCGCCAAGATCGTGTTGACTGCGATGAAAACCTATGGCATGTTCGTCGCCGATAACGGCTCGAACTGGTACTTTCAAGGCCAAGGCGGCGACGCCGCAAAGTGCTGGAACGACGACGACCTCAACGCTTTGAAAAACGTTCCGGGCTCGGCCTTCGAAGTCGTAAAGACCGGGCGCATTTTGCGCAAGTCCTAATCGGCACTTAACGACGGAGCGCCCAATTCTCGGCCGTTTGTCAGGCGGCGAGCCTATGCTGAGTGAGTTATGGCAACCACGTCGCTACCC
>DATCGB010000101.1:0-2711 GCA_036509155.1 Candidatus Tumulicola sp.
CCGGCCGCGCCGGAGCCGACGCGGCGAGCAATACCAAGGCCAAGAATGCGGCAACGTTCCTCATATTTAGGAGACCTTCTTCACGCGGAGAATCGCGAGGGCCCTCCGAACGAGGGCCCTCTTTTTTTTGCGAAATCTTCGCGGGCGAGGTTCTAGCGCAAACGCCCGACCTTGTTGCCGCTCTGCTCGACGAACCAGATCGCGCCATCCGGCCCCGTGACGAGATGGAACGGCTCCGAACCGACGTCCGGAATGGCAAACTCGGAGATGGCTCCCGCCATCGTCGCCGAGCCGATCTTGTTGACTCCGGCTTCGCTAAACCACACGGCGCCGTCGGGCCCCGCGGTGATGAACACCGGGTACGTCGGGCTAATATCCGGCGTCGTGAATTGCGACGTGAAGGCACCCAAGGTCGTGATGCTCGCCACCGTGTTCGTAGCGCATTCGACGAACCACAGCGCGCCGTTCGAGCCGGTGACGAGATCGGTCGCCCGGCTGCTCGCCGTGGGAATCGAAAACTCGCTCACGGCGCCGGCCGTCGTGATCGAACCGATCTTGTTGGCGGTTTCCTCGGTAAACCACACGTTACCGTCCGGGCCTTGCGTAATGCCGAACGGACTTGCGGCCGCAGTGAGCGTGGGGAATTCGGACACGGTTCCACCGGTGGTGATGGTGCCGATTTTGCTCGCGTTGCTTTCGCTGAACCACAGGTTGCCGTCGGCGCCCGGCGTTATTTCAACCGGGTTGGACGCGGCCGTCGTCGTCGCAAACTCCACGGCACTTCCCGTCGTCGTCATTTTACCAATCTTTGAGGCGCTGCTTTCGACGAACCAGATATTGCCGTCGGCTCCGCCCGCGATACCGGCCGGCCCGGCACCCGTCGTCGGAACCGGGAACTCGGTGATCGTTCCCGCCGTCGTAATGCGCCCAATTTTGTTCGCGGTCAATTCGGTGAACCAGAGATTACCGTCCGCGCCGAGCGTGATGCCCCAGGGATGGCTGGCGACGGTGGGGATTGCGAACTCCGTGAACTTTCCGCAGATGTCGCCGCTGTAGGTGACGGCGACGACGGTGTCTTGGGCCGTTTGACCGCTGCCGCTCCTCGGCGTCGCGGTTACGGTCAGGTGGGTTGTGTGATTGCCGTAGGCGTAGTTCGGCGACTTCGGCGGCACCAGCGCGAAGGTGTTCGGAGCGATGCCCTTTGCCTTCGCAACGCCAAGCTGCGTCTTATCGTCGGTCGCGACGGCGATCGCCGGAGCGCCGACGCCGAGAATGTAATTCTTGTCGGCGTCGACTGCGACGATCGACACGGCTTCTTTCTTTGCCGAACATTTCGGGAAGATGAAGCCGGATTTCATGTTGCCGGTCAACGACGACGTCGGCCCCGGAATAAACGCGATCGATTTCACGATTCCCTGCAAAACGACCGGAACGGTCGTGTCGCCCGAATGAATCGAGAAGTGAAATGCTAGGTCCGCCGACAGCTTCTTCGCGCCGCCGGGAATCTTGTTGGTTGCCGAATTGAACTTGTCGTACGTCGTCACGGAGCCCGTATAACAATTTGCCGACGTCGGACAGGCGGTCAGACTCGGAATCGTCAGCGTGCACTCGACGGTCATAAGCGAGCTCTTACAGCCCCGCGCGTTCGCGAGGAGACCGGCGCTTTGTTTGAAGTTCGTCGGACCGGTGATCGCAACCGACATACCTTGCGTGGCCGGTGAGACGTAGTCCGGCCGATCCGCACGCCGCGACATCTTGACGCGCATAACGAGCGCGCCCTTGCCTTGTGCAGCAGCATTGCCGGCGAACGCCGGATTGTTGGAAACCGTTGGGGTGAGACTCGACTGTCCCATTTTGCCGGAACAGGCCGCCAGGATCGCGATTGAGCAGAGTAGTGCAACGGAACGCATGTGCATCTGGGGTGCCTCCTTGAACGAGTTTGGCTCAGACGATTCCCAGGTTTCTCGGGAGGCTTTTCTTGCACCATGAGGGCGGCAGGCTGCTTCCTATGGGTATTTTGGCGCGGTAAAGAATTGCGAGCTTTCGCTTCGAGACCGCCGGGCAATGGTAGGATAACCATGAATGGACACCCCGGCCGTCGCCCCAACCCCGAGCTGGCTCAATAGTTTCGATCCGACGAACCCCGCGAGCGCGACCGCACTCATCGGCAACGTCACCGATCCGATCAACCGCACCACGCCCTCAGGCTTCGACGTCCTCAAGCCGGTACCGATTGGCGTGCCCGCCGGCCCGTCGACCTACCAGCAGGCTATCGACGCCTTCAAGGTCACCGCCGACTCGTTCTTGATCCAGAGCGCCATCAACGGCTATCAGCCGCTGGGCGCCCAGGCCGCGTTCGGCTCGCCCGAAGCGGCTTTTCAGGGGCTAGGCAACACGATCGCCGTGCTCAAGAATGCCGCGCTGAGCGGCCACTACGGTAGCCTCAATACGCTCGCTTAGCCAGCCATGTAAGCGAGCGCTGAGGGCAGGGCGCATCCCCGCGCCCCCCGAACCGAGAGCGGTTCAAAAAACAAGAAAAACAACAACAATTTAGGAGTAAACGTGCCCGAATCCGTAACCCTTACGGTCGGCGGGCGCACGATGGTCATCGAGACCGGCGAACTCGCGAAGCAAGCAAATGGCTCCGCGCTGGTTCGTTACGGCGACCAAAATGTCGTGCTCTGCGCCGTCACCGCCTCCGCAAAACCACG
>DATCGB010000102.1:0-4260 GCA_036509155.1 Candidatus Tumulicola sp.
ACCAAAGTCCGCCGATCTCGGTAACCTCCGGGGCGTAATACTTCCACGAAACGCCCGCCGCATCGAGCGTATCGGCCATCGTCGTGAACTGGTTGAAGCACGGGGAAGGTCCGACGCCCATCGCGTAGGCCGGATACGATATCGTTACCGTCGTCGTCCCGGCAGGTGCGTCACATCCCCACGGCATCGCGCTTGGAAAGTCTGCCAAGGCGACCGTAGGTTGCAGGTAGCTCGTGCCGGCGATCAGATCGAGGTGCGCGGTAAAACTGCCGCCCCATTCGGTTTCGAACATTCTGTCCGCGAGCGTATACCGTTGCGCCATGTCCCAATACGGCTGGACGAGATGGCGCCGGAGATACCGGTACGGCAGAGTCGGAGAGAAACCGCTGGCCTGTGCGAGGAGGTCGAAGTTATTCATGGCGCCGTTATTCCAGTCCGACACGGCGCTCCAGTAGCCGTGCGGCGGATCTCCCGCCGCCTTGAAGGTTACCGGCGTGAGGTTAATTTTCGTTCCGTCGTGCAAAAAACCGAACGTCGGTGCGTCGGCTCCCGGAAAGCCGGCGAAGATATTGACAAACGAGCGATTTTCCTGGATGACGACGACGATGTGTTTGATCTTGTGACGGCCGAGAAGGACCGGCCTCAAAACGACGTTTGGCGCGTCAAGCGGTTCCGCGCTCGGAACCGATGCAGCCGAGCACGCCGCCAGCGCGACTAGCAAAAACATCGCAGCGGAAAGACGATGGAATGAGCGCTGCATTACGGGATTTTCCGTGGATCGAACTGCGCTTCCTTCGCGGAACCGAGGCACCGGGGCGCCTGGATCAGTAGCGCTTCTTTTCCTTGAGCGTAACGCACGTGCCGGTTGCTCGGCAGACGACGATCGGCTCGGCGAGCAAATCCGCGGCGCTGTCGGAGATATCCGGGCGCACGGCGATGACCTTGCGCGCTTCGAATTCCATGCGGCGCGACGTGTTGCCGACGTTGACGATGCGACCCTCGGCTTCGATGTAGTCGCCGGCGTAGACGGGCGCCTTGAACTCGACGCTGTCGTACGCGACGAAGAGTCCTTCGTCGCCGTCCATGCGGACGAGCAGTTCGGTCGCGACGTCGCCGAAGAGCGCGAGCATACGCGCGCCGTCGACGAGATTGCCGCCGTAGTGCGCGTCGTGCGCGCTCATGCGCAGCCGGATCATGCTATGGATTTCGTTTTCGCCAGTTGCCACAATTCCTCGAGTTCGTCTAGAGAGAGGTCGGTGAGCGCCTTGTCGCACGCTTTCGCGTGCCGTTCCATGAACGAAAAGCGCCGGTAGAACTTTTCGTTGGCTTCGCGCATCGCGGTCTCGGCATCGATACCGAGCGCACGCGAGAGATTGACGATGGTGAAGAAGACGTCGCCCAGTTCCTCGCGCACGTGCGGGTCGTCTTGCTTCTCGCGACGCGCTTCCGAAAGCTCGGTCAGCTCCTCGACGAGTTTGTCGAGGATTCCCGTGACGTTCGGCCAGTCGAAACCGACGCGTGCCGCCTTTTCCTGCATGCGTTGACCGCGCTGCAACGCGCCGAGCGACTTCGGAATGCCGTCGAGGCGGCTGGCGCGCGCGCGGCCGGTTTTTTCCAGCGCCTTGAGCTGCTCCCAGTTGCGCCATTGCGCGTCGACGTCTTCGACCACCGAATCGCCGAAGACGTGCGGGTGGCGGCGCACCATCTTGTTCGAGAGCGCGTCGACGACGTCGGCTACGGAAAACTTCCCGGTCTCGGTCGCGAGCTGGGAGTGAAAGACGATTTGCAGCAGCAGATCGCCGAGTTCTTCGCAGAGCGCGTCGAGATCGCCGGATTCGATCGCGTCGATCACTTCGTGCGTCTCTTCGAGCAGATACGGCACGAGCGTGCGATGCGTCTGCTCGCGATCCCACGGACACCCCAGGCGCAGCCGCGCCATGATCTCCACCAAGTCGTCCCACGTGTGGTGCGCGGATTGCGGCGGGAGCGGTACGAGCGGCATGGCGATCGACGCCGAAAGCGTGGCGCGCGGAACGCCGGGAACGATCTCGGCGCGGATGCGCAGCCGTTCGAGCGCGCGCAGCAGGACGGGAAGTCCCGGAAAATCGGAGAGTGGATTGCCGAGCACGCCGATGCCGATTGCGGCAGCTTCGAAACCGCCGATCCGGCTTGCGAATCGTTCGATCTCCTCGGCGCCGCCGCGAACGAGCAGGGCCGGGTCGTCGCTGAAACCCTTAAGGACGTCGACGCCGCTGCTCGTCAGGTACGCGACCAGATCCGGCGGCGCGAGCAGCGCAACGCATCGCTCGACCGCGCGCAGCGCGTCGAGGCCGCCGAGCGTTAGCAGCGATGGATCGCCGGGTCCAAGCCCGACGATGCGAGCGAGCGCGAGCATAGCGCGCGTGTTCTCTGCGGAAATGAAAAGGCCCCGGCGCGAACGCCGGGGCCCCTCGGATGCACGCTGTGCGTCTGCGGCTAGGTCGCGGCCGGAGCCGGGCTGGCTGCCGCGGGTGCCGCGCCGGTTGCCGCCGGTGCCGCCGCTCCCGGGGGCGGCGACGGGAAGAGATCCTTGAACGCCGGATCGCTGATCTGGATGTTGGCCTTGGTTTGCAGGCTCTGGAGGAACGGCTGGATCAGCGGCGCCTCCTGCTGCTGGCGCAGCATCGCGGTGATCTTATCGGTCGAGTTCGCGAGCGTGGCTTTCGTGCCGGGCTGATGCGCTTCGACTTGGATAATGTGATAGCCGAACGGCGACTTCACCGGCGCGCTGATCGCATTGACCGGCATCGAGAACGCCGCAGCGTCGAACGACGGAACCATCTGGCCGCGGCGGAAGAGGCCGAGCTCGCCGCCCTTGTCTTTGCTGCCGGGGTCGGTCGAATATTGTTTCGCAAGTTCGGCAAAGTTCGAACCGTCCGGTTTAAGCTGCGCCTTCACCTTGTTGGCGGTCGCGAGGTCCGGCACGAGAATGTGACGCGCTTGCACCTGTTCCGGCTTGTCGAACGCCGCGTGATTCTTCTGGAAGTACGTGGAAATCTGCGCCGGCGTGATCGAGACCTGATTGGCGAGCGCCTTATCGAGAATGATCTGCTCTTTAAGCGCCGTCTTCACTTGCGCTTCGTTGAGGCCACGCGCCTTGAGCATCTCGTCCCACGATCCATTCGGGAAGTTCGCCTTGAGGTCGTCTTCCTTCTTGGCGATCTCGTCGTCGCTGACGACGATGTTGTTCTGCTTGGCGTATTGCAGAATCAGCTGCTCTTGCACCATTTGCTGCAGGATGCCGCGTGCGACGGGGCTGGCTTCGAGTTTCGTGGCGAAGTCCGCTTGGCTGATGGGTTCGCCGTTCACCGTGGCAACCGCGCCACCGCCCGAACAGGCCGCGAGCGCGGCTCCGAGGAGAAGGGAAGCGATGCCCGCGATGACGCGTTGGGCTTTCGACATAGTCGGCTCCAGTGAGAATAAAGTAGTTTGTGCGTAAGGAAACGCGGGGCCAGGCGGCTCCGCGACTCGTCCCAGGTTCGGCCGGAACGCCGCAGGTCCTCCGCAGGGAACTCCCAGGCTCCCGCCCGGTCAGGCGGAGCGGAACTCAGGATTTAGGGAAACCGGCAGCTTGGCAATCGCCTCGCTGCCTCGGCCCGGCAAGCGGCGGACCTTGAGGCTATGCGCGACCGCGAAGGCGATGAAGAGGCCCCGCCCCGACTCGGCCATCGGGTCCGGCAAGGCGGCCTCGCGCCAGTCGAAGCCTGGGCCGTCGTCCCGAACGCGGAGTACGGCAAAGTCGGCCTCCCAGCGGATGTCGACGGCGATTGGCCCGGGTGCGTGCCGGACGACGTTGCCGACCAACTCTCCGAAGATGAGCCCGGCGCCCGCGAGATCCGAATCGTCGCTGGCGTAGGTCGCTAAGTAAGCGAGCAAATCGCGTCGCACGTGGTAGGCGCGTGTCGCGTCGGCCGATTCAAATCGCCACTTCATCAGTCAGGTTGCTTGCAAGCTCTCAATGGTTGTATGAATACGCTTCGTCCTAGGGCGCATCCCCCACGGCGACTCACATCGCTTCAAGCAAATTGCGCAGAAGGGGCATCCAAACGTCTTCGGTTTTTTGCTTCGGGTTCGGCGTCGGAAGATCGACGAGTATCTTGCCCTCTGCGAACCGGAATCTATTCTTGGTCAACGATTGAAACTTCGGAATCGTTTGGGGGTCGAGCGAGAAACCCGAACCGACCCCGAGCGTGAGCCGCTTTTCATCGACGACGACCCGCG
>DATCGB010000103.1:0-4071 GCA_036509155.1 Candidatus Tumulicola sp.
GCGGTCCACGGCGAGGACCGCACGGCCGTCGCCAGCGGTCCGACGATCGTCGACTTGACGCTGTTCGCGATCGACCCCGACGAAACCAACGAACTCGAGTGCAAACCCTCGCCCTACGCCGGCTTCGCGTCGATCAACCCGAACGTGCCGCTACTGATGGAACTCTACGACGAGTTCGCCAAGAACATCGACGGCGAACCCAACGACCTCCCGACCTTCGAGGAGGCGCTCGTCACCCAAAAAGTTCTAGCCTCGATCGGCTATGGCTAGGAGCCTTGGTAGGCGCGCAGGTGTTTCCATAGCAGGCCTAGCGCGACGACGGTTGCGCGGGTTTGAATCGCGGATCGGTCGCCGCGCAGCTGCATGCGCCAGGCGCGCGACCGGCCGGCGGCATCGTCGACCGCGAACCACACCAGGCCGACTGGCTTTTCGGGCGTGCCGCCGCCGGGTCCGGCGATGCCGGTCGTTGCGATCGCGACGTCGGCGCCGATCTGCGTTCGCGCGCCGCGCGCCATCGCGAGCGCCGTCGCTTCGCTGACGGCGCCGTCGCTTTCGAGAATCTTTGCGTCGATGCCCAAGCGTTCGATCTTCACGGCGTTATCGTACGCGACGATCCCGCCGGCGAAAGTCTCCGACGAGCCGGGCAACCGCGTCAGGGCGGCCGCGATGCGGCCGCCGGTGCACGACTCCGCCGTCGCCGCCATCCACCCGCGCGCCTGCAGCAAGGCGGCAACCGCGCTTTCCGGCGACGCGTCGTCGACGCCGAACACGAAGCCTTCCAAGCGCTTTTCGATCTCGGCCTGCAGCGGCGCGATTGCCGCCTGCGCTTCGCGCGCTGACGAACTCTTGACGGTAATCTTCACGTCGGCGCGCGCGTCGTGCGCGAGCACCGCAATCTTCGGATTTTCGGCGGTCCGGAACAGGTCGTCGATCCGATGATCGATTTCGGATTCGCCGATGCCGATCGTGTGAATCACGCGCGTGTAAATCGCGTCGCGCGCACCGAAACGCTCGCGTAAGAACGGTACCAGCCGGTCTTCGAGCATCGGCTTCATCTCGCGTGGAACGCCGGGCATGCAGGCGACGAATTTCCCCTCCCGCGAGAACGCCACGAACCCGGGCGCGGTGCCGTTCGGATTTTCCAACGGAAAGCTCCCGCCCGGCAGCTCCGCCTGCTTAAGGTTGTTCGGGCGCATCTCGCGGCCCGTGCTCGCAAAGAACGCCTCCATCGAGCGCAATGCGGGTTCGTAAGTCGCGGTGTCCAACCCCAGGGCGTCGCATACCGCTTCCTTCGTCAGGTCGTCGACGGTCGGTCCCAGTCCGCCGGTCGTGACGACGCCGTCGCGCCGCTCCAAAATATCGCGAATCGCCGCAGCGATCAACTCGCGGTTATCGCCGATACCGTGCGTTGCGCGCACGTCGAGGCCGATCTCGGCCAAGCGCGCCGCCACGAACGGCGTGTTGGTGTCGAGCAGTTGCCCCAACAGCAGCTCGGTTCCGATCGCAATCAGCTCAACGCTCGACATCGTCCAACCAGTCGGGATATTCGAACGTCACGTTGGCCGAAAACCCTTCGGCCGCTTCGATCGCCGCCGCGCGCCGCGTTTCCGATTGGTGTGCGGATGGATACTCCGCCCGCGTTTGCTCGCGTTTCGTTCCCAACCGCTCCACGAATCGCGCAAACCGCGCGTCCATCGCCTTCTGGAGCGCCTCTTTGAGGATTTTCCCGACGCGCGGGGCGAGCCCGGTCGTCGAAATCGCCACCCGCACCGGTCCGGCCTTGGCAATCGCCGCCATCGCCACAAAACCGAACGCCGGCTGGTCGATACAGCACAGCAGAAACCGGTGCCGGTCCGCCAGCTCGCGCAGCCGCTTCGAAAGCGTCGCATCCTGCGGCGTCGAGATCACGAAGAATGCGTCGCGAACGCTGTCCTCACTAACTGCCCTCGGATCGGTCAGCCGTCGAACGTCGGCGCCCGCCTCCGCCAGTGACGCCGTCTTCTCGATCGCCTCCCGATCCTCCACGCCGCCAATCACGACGCACAGCTTTCCCTCTAAATTTAACCCGACCGGGAAAAATGCCTTACGCATCGCTCGCCTTAAACATTGACCCTCAAAAGTCCACCGGACGCAGGTAGAACTCGTTGATGGCGGTGTTCGTGAGCATCGCCGTCGTTGGAAGGTGGCGCTTCCAATGCGTCGCATCCACGCGACGCCGTACTAGCCCGACCTCTCCGGCCGCAAAGCCGCGCTCGACCAGCTGCGCGTCGTCGTACCCGAGCAGCAGCTGCGCGAGAATTGCGTCGGCGCGCGCGTACGTGATGCCGAGGTCGGCTTCGTCGGTTTGTCCGGCTTCCAGATCTGCGCTGGGAGCCTTGTCGATCAGCACCTGCGGCACGCCCAGATAGCGCGCCAGCGCCCAAACCTGCGTCTTGAAGAGATCGCCGAGCGGATTGAGCGGGGGCGTGTCGTCGGCGTGCCACGTGAAGTAGCCCAGCAGCCGTTCAGTCTTGTTTCCGGTTCCGATCGGCAGCCCGCCGAGGGCGGCGGATTGGTCGAACAACACGGTCATGCGCGTGCGCGCCATCACGTTCCCACGCCGGCGTGCGTCGGCCGACGGTTCGAACTGGAGGTAGCCGTCGACCGCCGGCGTGATGTCGATGGTGCGGCAGGCAATGCCCAGCGCGTTTGCGACTAGTTGCGCGTCTGCCAGACTGGCGGGGTTCGAGGTCGCGTACGGCAGACGGAACGCGTAGACGTTTTCCGAGCCGAGCGCGCGCGCACACAAAAATGCGGTCACGGCCGAATCGACGCCGCCCGACAGACCGACGACGGCCCGCGCGATCTTTCGGCGCACGACCAGCTCGTCGTGCAGGAACGCGGCCAGCCAGTCCGCCGTTACCGCGGCGTCCATCCCCGGCGGCTGTGGCATCCCGGCCGGCGCTTCAACGATCGCAAACATCGCGTCCGCCCCGGGGTAACGGCAGCTCGTCGTCGAGCAACAGATCGGGAAGGACGCTGCCCAGATCGCCCAGCAGCGGCAAACTCGCGCGCGCCAAGTCGATCTCGCGCAGGTCGAGACTGGCCTTGACGATGCTCGCCTGCGATGCCGGCGCCTGCACGAGAATCGTTCCGCGCGGATCGATCGCGCACGAGTTTCCCGTCATGCCCTTGCCGCCTTCGAACCCGGTGAGGCCCGCATACACCACGAATACGCCGTGTTCGATCGCGGCCGAAACCAGCATCTCCCGCCACCGGGTGACGCTCGCAAGCTCGCCGTCCCCCTCGATGCCGCGCCCGGGCGAAGCGCTGGGCACGAGCAAGACGCGCGCGCCTTTAACCGCCGCAATCGTCGGCGCGATCGCATGCCAGGCGTCCTCGCAAATCAGGATCGCCATCCGTCCGAAGCGCGTTTCGAACGTTCCAATTTTGCGCCCGCGCGAAAGAAAACGCTCTTCGTCGAAAACGCCGTAGGTCGGCAAGAAGAGTTTGCGATGGACGTGCACGATGCGCTCGCCGCCGCGCCCGTCGACATGCAGGTATAACGCGCTGTTGTAATACTTTCCGCCGTCGTTTTCATAGAATCCCGCGACCAGATCGATCGGCGCCTCGCCGCGCGCCGCCCGCCAGGTTGCGGCCAAATCGGCAGCAAAACGCGGCGCGCTCAGGGCGAGGTCGTACACCGCCCCTTCCAGGAAATAGCCGGTGAAGGCGGCTTCGGGAAACACCACCAGGTCGGTCGGGGCGTCGGCCAGCTGCGCGAAGGCTTCGGCCGCCGACGCGAGGTTCTCGGCGTATCGGCCCTTGGCCGGCTTCATCTGCACGATCGCCACCCGCAGCCGCACGGATGCCGCGCGATCCTCAGGCTCGGGTGTCGACACTGGTCGCCACTTCCAGCCGTTCGTCGCCGGGAATCGTCATGCCGAGCTGCGCCGCGCACAGCTCGGCCGGATACGTCCAGATCTCGGCTAAGGTCGGGTGCAGGTGTGGGATGCGCATGAACTGCGCGACGGTTGCATTGAAGTTCATCGCCACGATCACCTCGTGGATCAGCTCGGAACCTTGCGGGCC
>DATCGB010000104.1:0-5709 GCA_036509155.1 Candidatus Tumulicola sp.
AGGCGTCCCTTCGGCGGCTGCCAATAGCCTTGCGAGGCTTGGCGCCTGCGCGCTCGTCACCGCTCGTCGAAGGGGTTATCGTCCATGGCTTATATCATCACCGAACCGTGCATCGGCACGAAGGACAAGTCGTGCGTCGACGTTTGTCCCGTCGACTGCATTCACGGCACGGATGAGGACGAGATGCTATTCATCGATCCGGAAGTCTGCATCGATTGCGGCGCGTGCGTTTCCGCGTGTCCGGTCGAAGCGATCTTCGCGGACTCCGACGTCCCCGAGCAGTACGAAAAATACACGGCCATCAACGCCGACTATTTTAAGAAGTAGCCCGTTCGGCTACGCGAACCGAATCGCGAACACGCTCGTCGGCCGAGCGATCACCAAGTCGGCATCCCCCAGCAAATCGGGGGTCGCGTCTTCCCGGCGCACGGCGACGACTTCCACGACGCGCCGCACGCGTGCGACGCTGCTGCCGCGCCGTCCCGGGTCGCGGTAGAAAATATCGCTGGCACGGCAGGTCGCGGCTTCACCGCGCAGCGCGATAAACGCGCAGGGATAAACACCGGTGCTTTGCAGCCGGCCGTCGTCGTTCCGGACGAATCCCACGGCGTACTCACCGGCGCCCTCCAAGCGCAACGGCAGTACCAAGCGCCCACCGGGCAATAACGCCTGCCACCACGCGCCGGCAACGTCGTCGCTGCGCGCGGTTACGACGACGCCGTCGAACTGCGTCCCTTCGACGGTCGGCCGCCCCCCGTCGGCCGCCAAGACGCGCACGTTCCGATACCCGAGGTCGTGCAGCGTGGCCCGTGCTCGTTCCGCAAGTTCGCCGTCGAGGTCGCTTGTCGTGACGCTTCCATCGGCCCCGACTAGTTCGGCTAAGAGGGCGGCGTTGTAGCCGCTGCCGGTGCCGATCTCCAGAATCCGGTCGCCGCGGGCGGGCCCCAGAAGCTCGAGCATCAGCGCGATCATGCCGGGCTGCGAAATCGAGGAGACGATGTCGGGTCCGTGCATCTTGATCGCGACCGCGCGGTCGGCATAGGCTTCGTCGATCGGTACGCCCGGGAGGAAACGGTGGCGCGGGACGGCTCGCATTGCCGCTGCCACCGCCGGCCGGCGCAGGACGCCGCCGCGCTCGAGGTGCGAGACCAGCATCTCGCGGAGGGTTGCATCGCGCTCCACCTCCGGCATTTCGACCTCGACGGCGAGGTGCGCTCCCAAGCGGCCGGGAAAAAACCCGTCATGGACTCGCAAATCTCGCCCTCGGCGTTCAGCCACTTCTTTGCGTTGGCACCCCTGGTACTCGGGCTAATTATTTACGCGGTGGTTTACGTCGCAAAACGGCACGAGGCGACCGCGATCGGCGTGCCCATCGGGCAAACGTTCGCCTGCGCGAACTGCGGCCGGCGAGGACGGCGCGAGCACATGGTCCCGCAAGAACACGCCGGCGCCATGAGCTGGTACTGCGCCCACTGCAGCCGCCGGTAACGGGTTAAATCTGCACGACCTCGCGAACCTCGGGTACGTCGGCGACGACCACCGCCTCGATCGCACCCTTGAGCGTCATCGTCGAAGCCGGACAGCCGCCGCAAGCCCCCAGCATTTGCACGAAGGCCGTGCCGTCCTCGACTTTAATCAGCCAAACCTCGCCGCCATCCATTTGGATCCCCGGCCGCACCTTGTCCAAAGCAGCATTCACTCGCTCCTCAACCGAGAAGCCGCCAGCTTTTAACGCGTCCGCCGTCGAATCCGCTGCGCCGATATTATCCATCACGATCGCCCACATCCCCTGACTGTTTGCGCACCCCAAACGGTTGCGCGGACGCTACTGCTTCTGGCCGTAGCCTTTCATGAGCTCGTGAATGCTCGAAGCGATCGACAAGGCGTTGTCCCACTTGCGCTGCCACATGTTTCGTCCGAAGATGAGTCCCACGCAGCCCGCTTCCATCGCGACGCGCGCCTTGTGAAGGGTCGCATCGTCGCCCATCTTGCTGCCGCCCGAAACGAGGACCAGCGTGCGGCCGGCCGACTTGACGACTTTGCGCAGCCCGTCGACGTCGCTGAATTCCAACGTATTGTACGGTTTTGGCAACTTCGCGGCGTCGTCCGCATTCCAAACCGGCTCGTTGAGTTTGACGATGTTGGCGCCGATTTCGCAAGCCACGCGGGCCGCGTAATCGACGGCGTAGAGCGACTCGATGCCACCTTTCGCCTTGACCGCAATGCCGCGCGGATAGGCCCAGATGACCAGCGGCATGCCGTAGCGGTCGCACTCGCGGCGCACGTCGTTGCATTGCGCGATGTCGAGATCTTGCGCCGGGCTGCCGACGTAAAGCGTGTAACCGACCGCGTCGGCGCCCAAACGAACCGCATCCTCGACCGACGAGGTCATCGGACTGAAGGCGTCGTCGTCGGAGGGCAGGTTCGTCTTCCCATTGACCTTGAGCAGCAGCGGAACGCGGCCGGCGTACTTTTGTTGATACTTTTCGGCCAGTCCGACGTGCAGCGCGATGCCGGAAAAGTTCCCGTCGACCGCCAGGCGATAGATCCAGTCGGTGTCGATGGCGTCGGGGTTATCGAAAAAATCGACCGGCCCGTGTTCCAGTCCTTGGTCGATCGGCAGCATCATCAACGTTCCGTTGCCCGGTCCGTGCTCGTACATGAAACGATGGAGCCGCGTGCGTTTGCCCGTCGAAAGGTTCATCTCGTCGAACGTCGGGCGACGGACGGCGGTCGTGCGGGTTGCGTCGAGCGTAGTCATATCGGCATCGGCTTCGGGCACTGCCGGACCCGCCCCTACGCTGCGGCGGGAAAGGCGCCCCGACGCGCCCAAAGGCGGCACGTGAGCAAGCCGCACGTGGGATTCATCGGTCTGGGCACGATGGGCGAGCCGATGGCCGGTTCTTTGCGTCGCGCGGGTTTCGAGGTCACCGCGAGCGCCCATCGCCGTCGCGAAGCGCTCGAACGTCTGCGCGCCGAGCACGGCGTGACCGAGGCGGCCGACCCCAGCGCAGTGGCGGCCGCCAGCGACGTGGTCGTGATTTGCGTGCCCGACGCGCCTCAGGTCGAAGAAGTGCTGTTTGGGGTGAACGGCGTGGCTGCCGGCGCCAAGCCCGAGAGTTTGGTGATCGACGCCTCGACGATTTCGCCGGATGCCTCGCGGCAGTTCGCCGCCCGGCTCAAAGAACGCCGGATACATTTTCTCGACGCCCCGGTGAGCGGCGGACCGATGCGCGCCGCCGAAGGAACCCTCGCAATCATGGTCGGGGCCGAGCCGGCCGATTTCAGCCGAGCGGAACCGGTCTTGCGGGCGATGGGAACCCCGCACCACCTCGGTCCGGTCGGGATGGGCGAGACGGTCAAGCTGGTCAACCAGATCATTATCGCGAACGTGATGATCGCCAACGTCGAAGCCCTGGCTTTTGCCCGGCGCGCGGGCGCGGATTTGGAGCGCGTTCGCGAAGTCCTTGCATCGGCCACTGCGTCGAACTACATTCTGGAACGGTGGCTCCCCAAAACGTGGCTGGCCGGGACGTTTGAAGGGGGATTCGCACTCGATCTGCTCCGCAAGGATCTGGCGGCCGCGCTCGATACCGCCCGAGCTTGCGCTTACCCGATGCCCGCGACCGCGCTGGCATATCAACTCTATACTTCTCGCACGGCACAGGGGGACGGTGCGCTGGACTACAGCGCCGTAGCCAAATCGTATGAACGGATCGTTGGAGATGAAGCCGGCCCGGGGCGCGTTCGTCAAGAGCCCGGACTTCAATAAAAAGATTTTGGTCGTCGACGACGAGTCGGCAATATTGCAGACGCTTCGATTCAACTTGGAACGCAGCGGCTACGCCGTGGTTACGGCGAGCGACGGCCGCAACGCGATCGCCGTAGCGCAGCGCGAGCAGCCCGATTTGATCGTGCTCGATATCATGCTTCCGGTGCTCGACGGCATCGAGGCGTGCAAAGAAATTCGCAAGTTCAGCTCGGTACCGATCATCATGCTCACCGCAAAAGATCAGGAGATCGACAAGGTCCTCGCGCTCGAGTTGGGGGCGGACGATTACGTCACGAAGCCGTTCGCACTGCATGAGTTCCTGGCGCGCGTGAAGGCACGATTGCGCCGCCAAACGCCCCTCCAGCCGGGTCACGACGAGGCCATCTCGCTGGGCGAAATCGTTCTCGACCCCTCCCGGCAGCAGCTTACCGTCCGTGGGAAAAACGTCGCGCTTGCGCCCAAGGAGTTTGCGCTCCTGCGCGTCCTGATGGAAAACAACGGTCGCGTGGTTACGCGCCAGACGCTCCTCGACAAAGTCTGGGGTTACGATTTCGAAGGCGAACAACAGACCGTTAGCGTGCATATCCGCTGGCTGCGCGAAAAGATCGAAGAAGATTCGCGGACGCCGCGCAACATTCTGACCGTCCGCAGCCGCGGCTACATGTTCAAAGGCTCCTAAGGGCCTTTTAGCGGCCCGTGATACCGGTCGAATGGGGGTTGTTGGCGGCGGTCGCGGCGATCGGACCGATCCTGGGCGCGTTGCTGGAGCGGTCCGCCAAGCGACGCTCGGCGTCGGCCGTCCCGGCGGCTCCGGCGCCGGTTGCACCGGCCGATCCCGTCGTCGGCGATGCCTTTGCGCGGCTAGTTCGCGCGCTGCCGATCGGCGTCATTTTGGTCGATGTCGACCGGCGCGTCGCCTTTGCCAATCCGGCGGCGGCCGCGATCTTCGGCTTTAATGCCGAGCGCGCGGCCGGAAGCCACGTGATTGAAGCTATTCCGAACGTGGACGTCGAGCGTCGCATTACCGAGGCGCTCGCGGGTGAGGCGTCGGTCGCCCCGCTGACGCTGGCCGACCCGGAAGGCCAGCGCGTCTATCGCATCTCGGTGTATCCGCTGACCGACGCCAATCGGCCGCGCTGGGTGGTGGTTTTGGCCGACGATCAGACGGCCCTGGTGCGCCTCGACCGCGCTCGTAAGGAATTTCTGTCCAACGTTTCGCACGAGCTTCGCACGCCGCTTTCATCGATCAAGCTTATGCTCGAAACGGTGCTGGCCGCGCCTGAGGACGAAGCACGCGATATGTTTCTTCCGCAGGCGCTGATGCAAGTCGATCGCCTGACCTCGCTCGTGGGTCAGCTTCTCGAACAGGCGCGGGCGGAGTCGGGGCAGCTCAAGCTGACGCTGCGCGAGATCGACCTTCAAGAGGTCGCGCACCCGATCGTCGCGTCGTTCGAACCGCAAGCCGCCAACAAGGGTATTTCGCTCGAGCTGCTCCCCCTGCGGCCGGTTCGCGTCGAAGCCGACCCCGACCGGCTTTCGCAAGTCTTTGTGAACTTGATCGACAACGCGATACGGCACACGTCCGCGGGCGGCCGGGTCAAAATCGAGCTGGATGCGCGCGGCAGCGACGCCGTCGTACGCGTCCGCGATACCGGCGAAGGCATTCCGTATCGCGACGTACCGCGGATTTTCGAACGCTTCTACGTCGTCGATCGCTCGCGAAAGCGCGACGGCGGCGGGAGCGGCGGCGCGGGCCTGGGTTTGGCCATCGTCAAAGGCATAGTGGATGCCCACGGGGGCGCGATTTCGGCCGAGTCGATGCTCGGACGAGGCACGACCTTTACGATCCGGCTTCCGATTATGCGCATCAAACGCGAGGCGTGACGGTCGCGTTAACCCGACGATAAGACGGGCCCGCCGGCTCGATGACCGGCGGG
>DATCGB010000105.1:0-5460 GCA_036509155.1 Candidatus Tumulicola sp.
CATTCGAGCACCGGATCGAGGACGTCGCCGCCCACTGCTCGTTCCCGCTCACGCAGCTCGGCCTGGGCTACAGCATGGCCTTACGCTATGCGCCGCCGGTTTACGGCGCGCTGTACTACGCGACCAACGGGCGCCGCCGCTATAAGGCCTTGATCCGTTTCTGCGAGCCGCTCTACCGCGAACGCTTGCGCGATCTCTTCGTCAGTTACCAGCCCGACGTGATCGTGTCGGTTCACCCGCTGCTCAACCATGCGGCGCTGCGGGCTCGGGCGGACGCCCACATGCAGCACGTGCCGATCGTGACCGTGATCACCGATCTCGGAAAAGTCCACGAGTCGTGGCTGATGGCCGATGCCGACGCGGTCGTCGTACCGGCCCGAGAAGTGTACGCGCGGGCGCTCTCGCGCGGCGTTTCGCCGGCTCGGCTACGCTTGCTCGGACATCCGATCGACCCGAAATTCGACGATGTAACCGGAACCCCGGCCGAGCTGCGTGCCGCGCTGGGACTCCCGGCCGAGGGCATGATCGTGATGCTGATGGCCGGCGGCGAGGGCGGCGGGAAGCTGCTCTCGACCACGCTCGCCTTGGCCCGCGCCGCGCTGCCGGTTCACCTGGTGGTGGTCTGCGGGCGCAACGAACACCTCCAGCAGAAGCTCGAAGAAATGTCGGCCGGGCTACCGACCCCGATGCACGTGCTTGGCTTCACCGACCAGATCCCCGCATATTTTCGCGCGGTCGACCTGCTGGTCACCAAGGCCGGCCCCGGCACCTTGGCCGAGGCCAACGCCGCCCAACTGCCGGTCATCGTCTACGACTACGTTCCCGGGCAAGAGCGCGGGAACGTCGACTTCGTACGCCACAACGGGCTGGGCGCCGTCGCGATCCACGGTGCGGCCGAAGTGGTCGCCGCGGTGCGCTCGATGATCCGCACGCCCGAGCGGCTGGCCACGATCCGCCACAATCAAGAAATCGTCGCCCCTCGTCGCAGCTCGCGCCGAATCGCCGCCCTCATTTCGCAGCTCGTTGAAACCGGCACGATCCCGGCGGCAGACGGATTGCCCGGCGGACCGCTGCGGCAAGCCGCCGGCGTCTAACCGCCCTCGCGCAGCCCTTACCTGGTTTCGGGCTCGCAGGTCCGTCCGTTCCAGATGGTTCCGTTCGGCAATACCTCCGGCGCCCGCGGCGCTTGCGCGAAATCCAGGTCGGCGCGTAAATCGCCCAGCTGCGGCTCGTTCTCGCGAACGTCCGGCCGCAAGTCGGGCCGGCCGTCGGTCTTCGGGTCGATCCGCTCGCCGTTAAGGAAATCGTCTTCGATGAACTTGACGTAGGCGTCGTGACTGAGAACTTGATGATCGATGAAGCCGCGACGCGCATACGGACTGATCACGATGCCCGGAACGCGGATCCCGTAGCCGTTTTCGTCGACTTTGGGGGGCGGGACGTGATCGTAAAAACCGCCCCAATCGTCCCAGCTCAGCAGAATCAACGTGCTGTCCCAATCGGGGCCGCGCATGATCGCGTTAATCAGCCCGGTCACGTACCCCTGGCCGGCGCTCACTGCGGCGGTGGGGTGTTCGCTGTACCGTCCCGACGGCGCGATCCATACGACGTTGGGCAGCGTCCCATCTTTTGCGGCCGTGTAGAACTGCCGCAGGTCGCGAATGTTCCCGAGCTCGCCGTCCTCCTTTACCGTATCGAAGGCCGGGAGAATGTTCCAGATGCCGGGCGTGCGGAAGTTCTGCCGCATCGCCTTACAGGTTTCTAAGTCGTTGGCGCAATCCGGTTCCGTACCGCTCATCACGTAGTACGCCCAGCTCACGTGCTGGCGGTGCATCAGATACGTTAAGTCGGTCCACGCGTAATTCGGCCGCCCGGGCGAGTGCGCGGACGGGTTCTTTCGAGCGAAGTCGGGCGGATAGTCCGGTGACGAAGGCTCGTTCGTGCAGCTCATCGCCACGTGCAGTTGCGCGCACTTGGCCGACCATTCGGATACCATGAACAGATGCTGCGGCAGGCTCCACGAGGCGACGTTTTCGAACAGCCGGTCTTGCAGCACGTAATCGTGCGCGTACTTCCAGTAGTTGGCGAGTTCGCGGCCGTCGTGATAGCCCATCACGTCGCGGGCCAGGGCCTTGCGCGCGCAGTTGGGATCGCCGTACGTCGTGCATTGTCCGGCCGCGTGCTTGATCGACGTGAGGAATCCGTCCATCTTTCCGCCGTTTACGTCGAGTTGGGACGAGCGGAAGCTGTGCGGACCGCCGCGATTGCGATCTTTGGGATCGTGGTAGGGGCGTACGCACGGGCCGCCGCCCGGTTGCGGAATGCAGACGGTCGGTACGCCGTCTTTCATGGGGATGCCGTCGGCGCCGGGAAACGTCCCGAAGTACGTGTCGAAGGAGCGATTTTCTTGCATGATGATCACGACGTGCCGAATCTTATGAATGTCGCCCGTTGGAGCGTTCGACTTCGACGCGGCCGTTTCGGCGGCGACGAAGCCGGCCGCCACAACGACGGCAACGGCGATGGACGCGACCAGCGCGTGACGTTTATACATGTCTTCAGACCTCCGCATTTTTTTCTAGGCCGCCGCGAAAGACCATGGCGGCGGATCCGACTTGGCCGGCATCGTTTCCGAGTTTTGCGATCGCGAGCTTGGTGGTGCCCCGCGGGACCATCGTCGTGAGTTCGTCGACCCGGCCGCGGACCGCGTCGAGCATGAAATCGCCCGCCGTCGAAACGCCGCCGCCCAGCGCAATCGTCGCCGGATTGACGAACGCAATGACGTTGGCCAGGCCGATCGCTAAATCCGCGGTAAAATTCTTCCACGCCGCGGCCGCGTGTTGATCGCCCGCCTGCGCCGCCTTACGAATTTTCTTGGAGCTAAGCCTATTGCGCTCCACGTCGAGCAGGTCGCTGCGCGGAAACGACGGCTCGACGGCAAACGCGTGCCGGATCAATCCGGTTCCCGACGCCTGCGCTTCGAAGCACCCGATCTTGCCGCATCCGCAGACGAACCCATCGGTCGGCCGGATCTGATGGTGGCCGATTTCACCCGCGCCCCAACGGTTGCCCAGGAGCAAGCGGCCGCCCGCGACGATGCCGCCGCCGATTCCGGTTCCCAGCGTCAGCAGGACGAAATCCGTCGTGCCCCGCCCGGTGCCGAAAGCGTATTCGCCCAGCGTCGCGCACCGCGCGTCGTTCCCAACGAACACCGGCAGGTCGAATTTCTTGCGCAGCGTCTCGCCCAGCGGTGCGTCGTTCCACCCGAAGTTCGGGCTGTACAGAACCGCGCCCGACTTGGCATCGATGTTGCCGGGCGAGCCGACCCCGATGCCGGCGACGTCCGAACCCGCATCCTTGATAGCGGCCGCGACCTGCACCGCCAGCGCGTCCGCGACCGCCTCGAAGCGCAGGTTATCGAGGTCCTGCTCGTGTTGAGAATGAATCTTCCCGTCATCCGTCACGACCGCCGCGGTCACGTGCGATCCGCCGAGATCGACGCCAATTGCCGTTCGCATGGCGTCCTATCTTTGGCACGGTCACAGGCCGCACCCGCACGCCGGGGGAATCGACAGACCAATGGAGACCATCGACCTCATCAACCTGCGGAATTTCGCACGCCGCACCGGACAGCCCACGCACCCCGAACTGCTCGACGCGCGGCCGATCGAGCACGTCAACAAGATCGAAATCGACGAGGAACATCTCACGATCGAGTTCGACGAAAAGACGACGCGCTTCTATAACGCCAACGAAATTACGAAGCGCGAGTGGGTGTACAAATACAACGACAATCCTGAGTTCGTCAAAGCCATCGGCAAGGTGATCGACCTAGCGCGCAAACATCTCAAGGAAATGCCCGAGAACGTGGCCTGCCCGCCCGGCTGCGCGGAATGCTGCAGCGGGTACGAACCGTTCGTCAGCAAAGCCGACGTCGAGCGCATCGCCGATCACTTCGGCGTGACCTACGACGAAGCGATGCGCGATTACGTCGTGGAGCGTCATTCGGCCGACGGATTCCACGTCGGGTGGCTACGCAAAGTGGGCGACGACATTAGCGACCAGTGCGTCTTCCTGATGGGCTCGCGAAGTGGCCGTTACTACTGCGGGATTTACGAAGCCCGGCCGCACGACTGCCGCGAGTTCACGCCGATCGGCTGCGACGACGTCGACGAAAGCCTACCGCGCAAGACCGCCTGGAAGATCGGGGCGCCGTTCGCGCCCAAACGCCGCGGAAAACGCAACGGAAAACGGCTGTAGGCCGATGCCGAGTCTCGGAGCGCACGCCGTTCGGATCATGTTGCGCGTAACCACCAAACTCCCGGCCGTGCGGAAGATTCGCGGTCCCAACCTTCTGTCGAACTACCGGCGGGTTATCGGCCGCGGCGAACTGCTTTTCGGTCGCCTCCCGCGGGGTCTCGCGCGCGTTCCGGTCGAGGACGCTAAGGCCGGGGTGCGCGGCGAATGGGTAATCGACGCCACCCGGCCGGCGGCGCGGACCGTGGTTTACTACATTCACGGTGGAGGCTACGTGGCCGGGTCGCCGGCGATGTACCGGACGCTCACCGGCGCGTTCTGCGTGCGCTGCGCCGCCCGCGTCTTTGCGCTCGAATATCGGCTCGCGCCCGAGCATCGGTTTCCAGCCGCCGTGCACGACGCGGTCGCCGGCTACCAGTGGCTGCTCGCGTCCGGCGTCGCGCCGCGTGAAATCGTGATCGCCGGCGACTCCGCGGGCGGCGGGCTGGCGCTTTCAACGCTGTTGGCATTACGCGACGCGGGGCTGGCGCTTCCAGCCGGGGCCGTGCTGATCGCTCCCTGGGTCGATCTTGCCGCTAGCCGCGATCCGGTCGCGGCCGATCGCGGCGAAAGCCGCATGGCGCAAGCCTACGTCGGCGATCGCCCGCTGGACGATCCGCTCGCGTCGGGCCTCTATGCCGAGCTGCACGGGTTGCCGCCGCTGATGATTCAAGCCAGCACCATCGAGATGCTTCGCGACGACGCCGTGCGGCTGGATGCCAAAGCGCGCGCGGCCGGAGTCGACTCGACGTTGCGGCTGTGGGACGGCGTACCGCACGTCTGGCACATTTTTGCCGGACTGCGCGAATCGCGTGAAGCGTTCGTCGATATCGCGCGTTTCGTCGCCCGCATCACCGGCGGCTAAGCGCGTGTCTTCGAGATTTGGCGTGCTCGGCTGGGCGCCTGCGCCGGTCGCACTAGTCGCGCTGCTGGGGGTCGCGCCGTCGTCCTACCAAGACATGCATTGGCGGTTCGTCGGGCCGTTGCGCGGCGGCCGAACGACGTCGATTTCCGGGGTGCGCAACGCTCCGAGCGTGTTTTACATCGGCGTCGTTAACGGGGGGATTTGGAAGACCGACGACGCCGGGCGCACGTGGACGCCGATTTTCGACGCGCAGTCGACCGGATCGATCGGCGCGCTCGCCGTCGCGCCCAGCAATCCGG
>DATCGB010000106.1:0-9344 GCA_036509155.1 Candidatus Tumulicola sp.
CGAGATCGATCCCGATCTCGTTTCGATCCTGCAAGCGCGCGCGGACCTTCGCGACGCAAACCTGGTGAACGGCGATGCCCTGACGTTCGACTACGCGCGGTGGGCGCGCGGAGAACCGTGGCAAGTCGCCGGCAACCTTCCTTACAACGTCGCCACGCCGCTGATCGTGGGTTTTGCCGAGATGGCGAACGGCCCGGATTCGCTGGTCGTAATGCTGCAGAAAGACGTCGCCGATCGCCTGGCGGCCGCGCCCGGAACGCCCGCGTACGGCAGCCTTTCGGTCGCGGTGCAATACGCGATGTGCGTCGAGCGCACGTTCACGCTCGGCCCGCAAGCGTTCCATCCGGCACCCAAAGTCGACTCGACGGTCGTGCGCCTCGTCCGGCGCCCCGAACCGGCCGTACGGCCGCACGACGTCGATTTGTTTCGGAAGGTCGTGCGCGGCGCGTTCGCGTACCGGCGCAAGACGCTCGTCAACAGTCTAACGCTCGCGCTCGATCTGCCCCACGCGACGATCGCGCGCGCCGTAGCGGCCAGCAACCTCTCACCGGAGCAACGTGGTGAACGACTCGACCTCGACGATTTCGCCCGCCTGGCCGACGCACTGGCCGAAGGATAGCTTCAAAAACCCGTGGGCGTGGGTGCTGGCCGCGTCCATCGCCGCACTGTTCGTTGCGGCCTTCGTCGTTGGAACGCACGCGAGCGCATTGTCGCTGCGGCCGATCAGTCCGGCGCTTTTGATTCTGTCGATTGCGCTTCAATTCGTCCTCGAAGGGGCGTTGGTCGCGGGCATCCTCGTCGCGATGCCGCGGCTCTCGAAGTTCTCTCTGCGGGAACTCGGTTTCGCGCGGCCCAGCCTCGCCACGCTGGGAATCGGCGTGGCCGGCGCGGTGGCGATGGCGATCGTGGCCAACGGCGGCGCGGTGCTTGTCGATTACCTCACGCACAGCAAACACCAGCAGGAAACCGTCGCCATCTTCAAGGGATTGCACGATCCGGCGACGATCGCCATCTTCGCGGCGTTTGCAATCGTCTTTGCCCCGATCGCCGAGGAAACGATCTTCCGCGTCTTCTACTTTAACCTCGGCTTGCGGTTCGGCGGATTTTGGGGCGGCGCGATCTTGAGCGCGACGCTTTTCGGCATCGCCCACGGCGATCTCTACGAACTCATTCCTCTGGCGCTCGGCGGCGTCATTTTGTGCTACGTGTATTACCGAACCCGCAACGCCTACGCCTCGATGATCTCGCACGCGCTCTTCAACGCGCTGTCGATCGTCGCGCTGTTGACCGTTCCGAACATCGGCTCACCGTAACGCTTGGCGAACGGCCTCGACGACGGCGTCGGCCGGGATCGCGTGCGTGTCGAGATACTGCAGGCGGTGTTGGAGCGACGCCGGCTTGGTGGCGGTCGCCGGGCGGCGATCGAAACCGCGGTCGCGAACGTACCGCCCGACGAGATGTATCGCGGCCGGATTCGGCTCGTCGTACCAGTCGGGATGATGGGCGAGCCACAATCCGACGATCGGCACGCCGCCGCGCGCCATCGTAAGGTGCAGCGGACCGGCCGGAACGCCGACGAACAAATCGGCGCGCGCCGCCAACGCCTTATACAGCCGCGCGAACGGTTCGTCGAGATCGCCGAACAGCTCGCGGAAACCCGCGACGCCGTCGGCCAGCCGTTCGTCGTCCATTGAAATCCAGCGCCAGCGTGCGTCTTCGCGGCGCAAGATTTTCACCAGCGCCCGCGCCTCGGATCCGTCGCCCCAGTTCTTGCGCGCTGCGGTAACGCCGGCGCGCGAAAGAATCCCTAAACGCGTTCCCGCCGGAGCGAACGCCGCTAAGCGCTCGTCGAGCCGCTGCTGGGTGAGCGCCGGAACCGAAAAGTCGATCGAGTTCGGCAACGGCTTGGAAAGATCGAACGCCGCCAAGCGCTGCGGCGCAACCAGCAGTCGCGCCAGGTTGCGCGCCTTAGTATGAAACGGATAGGCGGTGCGGCCCTCGGTTTCGGGGTAGTCGGTCCATAGCAGCACGTCCGGCGCAAACGCCCGCACGCCGGCCTCGAGCGGGGCCGGCAGAACGGCTTGCGCGCCGGCGCCGTTTAGCCGGCGCAGATCGAGACCGAGGTGCCGCGCGCCCTGCCGGCTTCCGTCGCCGGGCGTGCGCACGCCGCTCCAAACCGGGACGAAGCGCGGGTGGCCTTCCATGATGCTGGCGTAGTCGTCGCCGAAACGTGCGATCGCATACGCGTTGCTCGGCTCCAGCAGCGGCGCGATCGCGCCTAGATGCACCCAGTCGCCCAGCCCGTGCGGCCAGTACACGAGCACGCGGGCGTCGCGAACCTTTGCAAAACGTCCGCGGTCTTCGCGCATCCCGCGCGGGAAGAACGCGCGCGACGAACCCGGCATCAGTTTTCGCTGCGAACCCGGTCGACGATGGCGCGCAGCCGTTCGATAAACCGGGCGGGCGCAAAGCTCTCGGCGTGCACGCGAAGCACTCCTGGATCGTAAACCCCGGGGTCGAACTCGCGCATCGCTCGCGCGAGCGATTCGGGCGCAGCGTCGTCAAAGTAGCGGCCGGTCTTCCCTTCGACGATCGTTTCGAGCGCGCCGCCGGCCCGAAAGGCGATCGTCGGGCGGCCGGCGGCCGCCGCTTCCAGCGGCAGCAGCCCGAAATCTTCTTCGCCCGCCAGAACGGCGGCGCGCGCCTCGCCCAGCAGCGCGTTCATCTTGGCATCGTCCACGTATCCAAGCATCGTCGTGGTCGTTCCGCGGGCGAGTTCGCGCAACGCGCTTTCGGCCGGACCGGTTCCCGCGATCGTCAGTTTGACGCCGGCCAGCGCGGCGGCTCGGATCGCGAGATCGATACGTTTGTACGGCAGCAGGCGCGACGCGATGAAAAAGTAATCGCCGGTGCCGTTTCCGCGAGTGAACCGTTCGATATCGACCGGGCAATGCAGCACGTCGGATTCGCGTCCGTAGTACCGGCGGATTCGATTGGCGACGTTGCGCGAGTTGGCGACGAAGCGCGTGGGACGCTGGGCCGCCTTGGCGTCCCACTCGACCAGTCGATCGACGAACGGCCGAGCGAGAAACGGGATGATTCGACCGCCGCGGGCGCGCCCGAGACCGCCGACGTAGTCGTCGTAAGCGAAGGCGAAACGGCTGACCGTGTTGATGTAGCAAACGTGCACGCTGCCGGGCGGGACGATTACGCCCTTCGCCCAGGCGGTCGTCGAACTGACGATCGTGTCGAAGCCCGACAGGTCGAACGACTCGAAGGCGCGCGGATACAACGGCGCGAGGGCGCGAAAGTACCGGTTCGAAAACGGAACGCGCGCCAGATAGGAAGTGCGCACGCGCCCCGCCGCGACCAAGTCTCCGGTGGCGCGTTCGTCGTAGAGTGCGGTATATACGGGCGCTTCCGGCCACGCCTGCGCGATCCGGGCGAAAACGCGTTCGGCGCCGCCGCGCTGATTCAAATAGTCGTGGACGAGCGCGGTCGTCAGTTTTGGTCGTTTCCGTCCCGCGGCAGAACCAGCGCGATCGTTGGAGTTCCGAGATACGTGCGCGCGACCCGCTGGACGTCGGCGGGCGTCGTCGCCGCAATCGCTCGCAGCGCGCGCCCGAGGAAGTCGGGCGAGGCGCTCCCACGCGAAAATACCGCGGCCAGCCAGGCGCGCGTTTCCAGCGTGGTCGCTCCGGTCGCAAAATCGCCGGCGGCTTCCGCCTTGAACTGATCGATCGTTCCCGCGAGACGCGTCGACGCGAGCACGTTGACGATCGAGAGGGCGGTCGCAAACGTGCGGCTCGGATTACCGATGCCCCCGTTGACGTACAGCACCAGATGCGCCGGAACGCGATCGTACGAATATTCGGCGCCGACCGCGCGCGACGCGAAACTTGGTGAAACCGATCCCGGGACTTGCGCCATTTCGGCGAGCGTCCGTCCCACGAACGCCGACAACACCAGCATCGCGCCGAAATCTTTGCTGTCGACGCTCGGCGCGGGATACTGCGCGATCAGCCACGGCGAAGCGATGTCGCGGTGCGCGACGATCTCACGCGACGATCCCCGCAAGGCCGGCACCCGGACCGTCACGGCGGCGGTCGTACCCTCCGCAAGCGCGTCGACCAACGACGCGAGCGCGTCGGGATCGAGCGCGTCGAGTTTACCGGCGGCGCTCACGACCGCGCCACCGCGCCGGTAGTACGTGTGATAGAACGTCGCGACGTCGGCGGGCACGAGTTGGGCGAGCGACGTCGCCGTTCCCAGCGCGGGCAGACCGGCGTTAGCTTCCGGCGACGATGCCTGATTGAGCATGTCGAGACCGACCTGAAGCGCGTACTGCGAATGCTGTTGCGACTGCGCCAGTCCGTGCGTCAGGGTGGAGCGCGCGTCGCGAACCGTCGCCGGAGCGAAGTCGGGCGCAGACAGCGCTTGCCGGACGAGCGCCACCACCGCCGGGGCATCGGGCGCAAGCGCCTCGACGTAGACGCGAACGTCGCCGGGATCGATCGTGAACCGCACGGAACCGCCGTTGGCGGCGACGGCCTGCTCGAGCGGCATCGTTGCGGCCGGGCCTTTGGCCGACGGCAACGTCACCGGAGTGCGCAAGATCGTCTGCGCGACGAGCGCCGCCAACCCGCTCTGTTTCATCGTTTGACGATCCAGGCCGGCGTGCACGACGAGAACGATACCAACCAGCGACGAGTGCGGATCGGCTTGGCGCACGATCGTCGTACCGCCGCGATTTTCAACCGTCGGCGACGGTACGTCGCCCGCAGCCGCCAAGAGCGTCGCCGGCGCCAGGGCGATCGACGCGGCGATTGCCGCCGAAATGACGCGCAGCTTCAAGAAGCGGACTCCTTCGGTGGGGCGACGGTGATCAGATTGACGGTGATCGGGTTCGTGAGATACCGGCGAACGACGTCGGAAACGTACTGCGGATCGAGCTCGCGAGCGGCGCGCGCGTACTGGCCGCCGGCATTTCCGGGGGCGTAGGCGGCCGCGCCTTCGACGGAATACCAGCCGAGGTTGTCGGCTTGCTCCTGCGGCGTCTCGGTATCGGAGGCGATGTGATACAAAAACGCCTCGCGCGCCGCCGCGAACGTCCGCGCGTCCATCGGCGTCGCCATTTTTGCGACCCGATCGAGAACCTGCGCTTTGACGCTTTTGACGTCGGGAGCGTCGATCGTTACGAGCATCACACCCGGATCGTGCAGCGTGATGAACTGACCGGCGACGTATGCGTCGCCCTTGCCCGCATCGAGCGCCTGGGTGACGATTCCGGTGTCGTCGCGAAACAGATAATCGGCGACGAAGTCGAGCGCGGTCGCGGCCTTCTCGTCGGATATCGGCGGACCGGCCCACGCCAAACCCACTCCCGCAACGGCGCCCGTTGCGGTCGTTTCGGCCGGCGATCCGGACGGCGTCGAATCGTAGGGGGGATCCATTGCCGCTTCGCCGCTGCCGTCGGTCACGGCGGCGATGGCAGACGCGTCCACGTTACCAGCCAGCGTCAAGATGGCGTTGCCCGAGCGAAACGCCTTCTTGGCGAACGCGCCAACGTCGCTCGGCGCGATTCGTGCGATCGCCGCCACCGAATCGGGCAGCGGCGGATAATGCGCCGGCCCCTTCGCGAACATCTCTTTGAACAGCAGATCGTGCAGCGTCAGCTCCACCGAGTACCGTTGCCCCACCGCCAGAATTGCGGCGTCGCTGCGAGCCGCCTTGATTGCCGCTTCGTCGATCGACGGCGCGAAGTATGCGGCGGTCATCGCCGCGACGACGCGCCGCGCGGCCGACGACGGGACGATCGCGCCGACGCCGACGATGTCCGGATAGACGTTGATGTTCAAGGCGCCGCCGACGCCGCGCACCAGTCCGACCAGCGACTTTCCGCCGGCCAGCGGCGCGATGGCGGCGGCCGTAGCGGCCAACCGCGAAATCCCCGGGGATCCATCGTCGTAGCCGGCGCCCGGAACGCGAAACCACAACGCGATCGCCGCGGCGCCGACCGTCGGATCGGGATCGAGCACATACGAACCCCCGCGCGGCAGCGCGCCCTGCTGTTGGGTTGATTCGGTTGCGTTACACGGCAACGTCAACACCGGCGATGCACAAAGCAGCATCGCGGCCGCGATCGTGGCGCCCAGCTTCATGCCGGTTCCGGTGAAATCTTCGGGGGCAGGCGCGAGGGTTTCTCGGCGCGCTTGGGTTCGTCGGCCGGCGTCGGACGCCCGCTGTCGGCGTCTGGGCCGGGTGCGGACTCGATGGCCGCGCGGTCGTACGGCTTGCCCGAAAGAATCGCGACGACTTCTTCGGCGTCGACGGTTTCGTATTCGAGCAGCGAGGCGACCATGCGTTCGACCTTCTCCCAGTTCTTGTTGAGCAGCTGCTTGCCGTTTTCGTAGCTCGACTCGATGATCGAGCGCACCTGGGCGTCGATTTTGCTGGCGATCTCTTCGGAGTAGTTCCGTTCGTCGCCGAAATCGCGTCCCAGGAAAACCTGATGCGCGCCGCGGCCGTACTGAATCGGGCCCAGCTCGCTCATGCCGTACTGCGTTACCATCCGGCGCGCTAGTTCGGTCGCCTTCTCAAAGTCGTTGCTCGCACCGGTCGTGACGTCGCCGAACTTTATTTCTTCGGAAAGGCGGCCGCCCAGGGCCATCGTGATCTGCGCGATCAACTCTTCGCGCGTCACCTGATAGCGATCGTCTTCCGGCAGCGACCACGTCAGGCCGAGCGCCATCCCGCGCGGGATGATCGTCACCTTGTGGATCGGATCGGACTTGTCGAGCATCCCGCCGAGAACGGCGTGACCCGACTCGTGATACGCGGCGATGTTCTTGGCCTTCGCCGACATCACGACCGATTTGCGCTCCGGACCAACCATCACGCGGTCGATCGCCTCGTCGCAGTCGATCATCTCGATCACGGTTTTATTGCGACGCGCGGCCAACAGCGCGGCCTCGTTGAGGAGATTTTCCAAATCCGCCCCCGAGAAGCCGGGAGTGCGCTTGGCCAACGTTTGAAGCGAGACTTCGCGGCCGAGCGGCTTGTTGCGGGCGTGGACCTCGAGGATCTTCTCGCGGCCCTTGAAATCGGCGCGATCGACGACGACCTGACGGTCGAAACGGCCCGGCCGCAGCAACGCCGGGTCGAGCACGTCGGCGCGATTGGTGGCCGCGATAAGAATGACGCCCGTATTTTGATCGAAGCCGTCCATCTCGACGAGAAGTTGATTGAGCGTCTGCTCGCGCTCGTCGTGCCCACCGCCCAGGCCCGCGCCGCGCTGGCGCCCGACCGCGTCGATTTCGTCGATGAAAATGATGCACGGCGCCGACTTCTTGGCTTGATCGAAAAGGTCGCGTACGCGCGAGGCTCCGACGCCGACGAACATTTCGACGAAGTCCGAACCCGATATCGAAAGGAACGGGACGCCCGCCTCGCCCGCAATGGCGCGCGCGAGCAACGTCTTTCCGGTACCGGGCGGTCCGAGCAGCAGTACCCCTTTGGGAATGCGTGCGCCCAGCGACTGGTACTTCTTGGGATATTTAAGGAAGTCGACGATCTCGGCCAGCTCTTCCTTGGCTTCGTCCACGCCGGCTACGTCGGCAAACGTCACCTTCGGACGGTTTTCCGAAAGCATCTTGGCCCGCGAGCGTCCAAACGAAAGCGCCTGACTTCCCCCGCTCTGCGCCTGCCTTAGGATGAAGAACAGGATCATCACCATAATCGCGAGCGGTGCCAGACCCAAGAGGCTCGAGAGCAGTCCGGAATTGGACTGCTGCTCGAAGCTAATCGCGCCGCTCTTGACCTTTTTATAGACCTCGTCGACGAACGTCTGGTCGAGGTTAGGGACCGAGACGGTGTACTTGGCGCCGCTCGTAAGCTCGCCGCTTGAAGTGAGGCCCACGGCGTGGAACGACTGGACCTGTCCCGCCTCGAGTTTCTGGTAGAAGGCGCCGTAGTCGAGTCGCGTGGCGCTCTCGCTGGGCTGGACGACGCGCTCGACGACCAGGAAGACGGCGATGACCGCCGCGATGATGAGCACGATCGACCGGAGATTTTTACTCACGTAGTTAGAACTGGCTTTCTATTACTTATTCCGAAAAATGCGGGGAGGCCCGGTTGGGCGAGGTAGGGCGCGTTGCGGTAGAGTTCCTGGTACTTCAAACCGTAACCTACGGCCGTCGCGCCTGGGGGTCCGTAACTGGAAACGCTGATGTAGTCCAAAATGATTTCGCTCGGCCGAGGTAGGGCGCTCCTTTTAACACGCCCAGCGGCACCAGCGGTTGCCCAACGTCGCCGGCCGCGCGCCCCAACGCGCTTGACCTCGGACGGTCCCCCGTCACCCCCGGATTATACCCGCAATGCCGCCGTGCAAAATCTCCAACCGAACGCCCGCCTTCATGTGGAAACTGCCGCTCGCACCGCGTTCCAGAGCCCGCACGGCTTCCTCGACGTGAAGGAAATCGACGTCGCGCAGCTCGTCTTCCCGGGCCAGCCGCGCTCGAATCAGCCGGCGCAGATCCGCCCGGCTACGGGCCTGGGCCTCGTCGCCGGCGATGGCGGCCGCCCGCGCCACCGCCTCGTCGAGGCCGGGGAATAGCGGCCGCAGGGCTCCCAACGCCTCGCGCACGGCGTTGCGCCGCAACCCAACGTCGGCGTTGGTCGGATCGACCGCGTAGGGCAGGCCCCGCGCGTGGCAGTAGCGTCGCAGCGCAGCGGCTGAAATTCGCAGCAGCGGCCGCGCCAGATCGACTCCCGCGCTCAGCGGGCGGCGCGGAAGCATGCCGGCGACCCCGTCGGGGCCGGCACCCCGAAAGAGCGCGAGCAGAACGGTCTCGCTCTGGTCCTCGGCATGATGGGCGGTCGCGACGACCGGGCTGCCGGCGCCCTGCGCCGCGGCGGCCAGCGCGGCGTACCGTTCCTCCCGCAGCGCCGCTTCGCTGCCGGCCGTCGCCGGCAGGTTCACGACGCGCAGCGGAAGCTCTAACGCCGCAGCGACGCTCATCGCGACGCACTCGTCCTGCCGGGCCGAGGCGCGCACCCCGTGGTTGACGTGGATAAGCCGCAGATCCAGATCCATCGGCCGGGCCAGCGCGCCGAGGGCGGCTGCCAGCGCGACCGAATCGGGGCCGCCGCTGCAGGCGACGGTAACCCGTTCGCCGCGCCGGATCGCGCCGTCTCGTTCGATCGATCCCTCGATGCCGCGCTCCGGATGCGCGCCTCTCACGGCGCGCGTTCCTGGGCTCGCCTCATCGTCGGATTTGACGCGCGATCTCACGTTCGACGTCGCGCTTGGCTACATCGGCTCGTTTGTCCCACAGCTTCTTCCC
>DATCGB010000107.1:0-2197 GCA_036509155.1 Candidatus Tumulicola sp.
TGGCGAGGAAGCGTTCGTCCGGCGAAGGGCGTCGACCGGCCTTTGGATGCAAACGCGCCCGGGTCGACCCGCCAGGGGCGGTCGGCGAACACCGTCACGTCGCCGGGCGCGCCGAGCGCCAGCGTTCCGCCGGGAACGTTGAGAATCCGTGCGGGATTGCTCGAAAGCAGCTCCACGAAGCGTCGCAGCGGCAGATCGGGAAGCGCGGCTGCGTACGCGCCGACGGCGATCTCCAATCCGCTAAAACCGACGGCGGCATCGATCAGGCCGGCCGCTTTTTCGGCCGCGGTGTGCGGCGCGTGATCGGTGGCCAACGCGTCGATGGTGCCGTCGAGCACGCCGTCGCGCAAAGCCCGAACGTCGGCATCGGTGCGCAGCGGCGGATTGACTTTGGCGCCGCCGCCGAATTCCGCCACCGCCGCGTCCGTAAAAGTGAGGTGGTGAGGGGTGACTTCGCAGGTTGCCGCGCAGCCGCGCGCGCGCGCCGTGCGCAGCAGGTCCAGTCCGCGCGCGGTCGTCAGATGCGCGACGTGCCAGGCTTTGCCGGTATCCATCGCGACCAGCAGATCGCGCCCGACGATCGCGTCCTCGGCCAGCGCCGGGCTGGCGAGCACGCCCAACGCGCGGGCCGCCGCGCCCTCGTTCATCAGGCCCCCGGCTTTGAGCGCCTCGTCCTCGCAGTGCGAGATAAACGCGCCGGTGACGTCGAGCGCGCGCAGTGCCGCCTCACGCAAAACGCGCGCGTTCGCGACGGTCGCGCCGTCGTCGGAAAACGCGACCGCGCCGGCCTGCGCCAGCGCCCGAAAATCGCACGGTTCGACGCCGGCGCGGTCGCGCGTGATCGCCGCGACCGGGTAGACCCGGCAGCGCGCGCGTTCTTTAATCGCGTCGGCCAGGGCCCGCAGCACGTCCGGATCGTCGAGTGCCGGCCGCGTGTTCGGCATGCACGCGACGGCGGTGAAACCGCCGCGCACCGCCGCCTGCGTTCCGGTCGCGATCGTCTCTTTTTCGGGAAATCCTGGTTCGCGCAAATGCACGTGCATGTCGATGAATCCGGGCGCGACCACGGCATTGCTCGCGTCCAATACCGCTTCGCCCGCGTGCGGCGTAACGTGCTCGCCGATTTCGGTCACGACGCCGCCGGCAATGCGCACGTCGGCAAGCGCGTCCAATCCTAGCAACGGGTCGACCAGCCGGCCGCCGCGGATCAGCAAACTCCCGGCAGGGGTCATCTCAGTGCGGGCCGTTAACGATCAGATCCAACGTCGCCATCCGAATCGCCACCCCGTGACGAACCTGTTTGGCATACCGCCAGCCGGCGAATTCCAGCACGGAATCGTCTAGCTCCACGCCGCGGTTGTACGGTCCGGGATGCATGATGACCGCGTCCTCGCGGACGCTGCGAATGCGGCGCGCGTCTAGGCGGTAGGCGGCCACGTACTCCTCGTCCGAAATCGGCATCTCGGCGAAGCGTTCGCGCTGAATGCGCAGCAGAACGATCGCATCGGCGTTCGGAATGACGGCATCAAAATCGCGCTCGATGACCACTCCTTCGGTCGCGTACTCGGGGGGCAGCAGGCTTTCCGGTCCGACCAGGACGACGTTGGCGCCCAAACGGCATAACCCGCGAATGGTCGAGTGCGCCACCCGGCTGTGCGCGACGTCGCCGACGATCGCGACCGTCCGCCCACGGATCTCGCCGAACTCTTCGATCAACGTGTAGACGTCGAGCAGCGCCTGCGTCGGATGAGCGTGCGGGCCGTCGCCCGCATTGATAACGTGGCCGTCGAACGACAGCGCGATCCGCTGCGGAAACCCCGCTTCGGGGTGGCGGACGACCAGCACGTCGATGCCCATCGCCCCGAACGTGATCGCGGTGTCCTCCAGCGTTTCGCCCTTGGTGGCCAAGCTTAAGTCTTTGGGTGAGAGGTTGACCACGTCCGCCCCGAGCCGCAACTGCGCGAGGTTGAAGGAAACGAACGTGCGCGTGCTCTGTTCGAAGAACATATTGATGCAGGCTCGGCCGGCCAAGAGCGGTCCGGGCGGCCGGCGTTCGAACGCCGCCGTGCGTTTAAAAATGTACGCGAGCTCGTCGGCGTCGAGGTCGTCGAGATCGATGAGGCTACGCCGTATCTGCAAGGATGGCTACCTCATCGGTCGGCGCCGGCGCGGCGGCCAAGGAAACGTTGACGTGCTC
>DATCGB010000108.1:0-6274 GCA_036509155.1 Candidatus Tumulicola sp.
GCGCCGCCCACTTGTCGGTGGGCGAAGCGATCTTTTCGGGCGACCTGCTGCGTGCGGCCGTTCCGAAGAAGCTTAAGGAGCTGGAACGGTTCGCCGAGCTTATCGGCGACTTCCGCCGGCGGGTCGAGTCGACCAGCGTAGCCGACCTGCTGGTCAACGTCATGGAAGAGTCGGGATACGTTCGCGAGCTGCAGTCCGAGGACACGCACGACGCGCGCGCCCGCTTGGAAAATCTGCACGAGCTGGTCGGCGTGGCGCGCGAGTATGAAGCCAACGATCCCGAGTCGTCGCTGGCCGGTTTCCTGGCCAACATCGCGTTGATCAGCGATCTCGACGCGCTCGATCCTTCAGAATCGTACGTGACGCTGATGACGCTGCACGGCGCTAAGGGTCTGGAGTTCGGCAGCGTGTTCCTAACCGGTCTCGAAGAAGGCGTCTTTCCGCACAGCCGGGCGCTGACCGACGTTCCCGAACTCGAAGAGGAGCGGCGGCTGGCCTACGTCGGCATGACCCGCGCGATGGACCGGCTATTCCTGACGTTTGCATCCCGGCGCGCGCTCTACGGCAACACGTATGCGTATCCGAAGTCGCGATTTCTGGACGAGATTCCGGGGTTGGAGACGCTCGAGAGCGATAGCGTGCCGCTGCCGCGACCGGCGGGGGGACGCTGGCGCGAGGTGTCGATTCACGAATCCGCAGGCGCGGGCATGCATCTCGAGTTGAAGACGGGCGACAAAGTACGGCATCCGAAGTGGGGCGAAGGGACGATCGAAAGCGTCGTCGGCGCGGGCGGCGACGGACTCGTGACGATCGACTTTCCGAACGTCGGTCAAAAGATGTTGATGCTGAAGTACGCTCCACTCGAAAAACTGTAGGAGCCGGTAAGCGGTAGCAGCGCGTGGAGTCGGAAATCTTTATCCACGTAGCGGTCGCCGGAGCGCGCGGTAAGATGGGACGCGTGGCCGTGGAGGCGTTCGCCGAGTCGAAAGAGTTCGACTACGTCGGCGGATTTGCGCGCCAGGCCGACCCGGGCAATCGCATCTATAGCTCGGTCGACGAGCTGCTGGTCGAGCGGATTCCCAACGTGCTGCTCGATTTCACGACCCATCCGGCGTCGGTCGACGTCGCTATGAAGGCCGTGACCTACGGCGTGCGGCCCGTGATCGGTGCGAGCGGCTGGACCGACGACGAACGCGACGCGCTGGCGCGCATGGCCGGCGAACGTGGAATCGGCGCGATGATCGTGCCGAACTTTTCGCCCGGTGCGGTGCTCATGATGCGGTTTGCCGAAGAAGCGGCGCGCTATTTCCAATCTGCCGAGATCGTCGAAATGCATCGAGTTGAAAAAATCGATAAACCGTCGGGCACGGCGCTGCAGACGGCGCTTCGCATCGAGCGGGCCGGCGGCGCTAGGCCGGGGATTCATAGCGTTCGGCTGCCGGGTTTGGTCGCCCACCAAGAAGTGCTCTTCGGCGGCGCCGGGGAGCTGCTGACGATTCGTCACGATTCTTTTTCGCGCGACTCGTTCGTACCAGGAATGTTCGCGGCGGTGCGTGCGGTGATGCACGTGCGCGGACTGGTCATCGGATTGGACACGATTCTCGACGAGATGAGGAAGCGATCGTCGACGTAGCGGTCGTGGGAGCGACGGGGGTCGTCGGCGAGACGATCGTCCGCCTCCTCGAAGAGCGGCACCTTCCGGTCGGCGCGCTGGCGGCGTTTGGGTCGCGAGCGCGCGACGGAGCGGTTCGCTTCCGCGGCGACGCGTTGGACGTGCGTGCGGTCGGCGCGGAGGCACTGCGCGGCTTCGACGTCGTGTTCTTTGCCGGCGGAGAAGACGCGAGCGAAAAGTACGTGCCGGCATTGGTCGAACGCGGATCGGTCGTCATCGACAACAGCTCGACGTTCCGCATGCACGAGGGCGTGCCGCTGATCGTTCCCGAAGTGAACGCTAACGCGCTGCGTGCGGAGCACCGGCTATTCCCGGTAGCAAACTGCACCGCGATCGTGCTGTGCACCGCGCTGGCTCCGATTCGCGACGTCGCCGGGCTGAAGGCAGTGCGGGTAGCGACGTACCAGGCGGCTAGCGGTGCCGGGCGCCCGGGGCTCGAGGAGCTTTTAGCCGGCGAACGCGCGATCGCGCTCGGCGAGAACGAAGACGCGCCGGCGGTTTTTCCGCGCCGGTTGGCGCGCAACGTCGTGCCCCAAGTCGGCTCGTTCGACGCCTCGGGATATAGCGGAGAAGAACGCAAAGTGCGCGACGAAGCGCGCAAGATGCTAGCGTTGCCCGAGCTTTTCGTCAGCGCTACCGCCGTGCGCGTGCCGGTTCGCACCGCGCATTCGGAGGCGGTGTTTTTCGAAACCGAGCGCGCGACCGGTGTCGCCGAGCTGGCGGCGGCGTTTGCGAACGCAGCCGGGGTCGCGTTTCACAACGAGGGCATCGTGACCCCGCGCGACGTCGAAGGAACCGATCTCGTGCACGTCGCCCGCCTGCGGGCCGAAGACGACGGGTCGGCCGGGAAGCATTTTGCGCTGTGGTGCGTGGGCGATCAGCTGCGCAAGGGTGCGGCAACCAACGCCGTGCAGATTTTGGAGCTGCTGCTCGAAAAGGGCTACGTGGGGGCGGCGTGAACGCGACCAACCGGATAGCGGTGCTGAAGTTCGGCGGAACGTCGGTCGCGTCGCGCGAGCAGCGCGAAGTGGCAATCGCTCGCGTGCGCGACGCACGCGGCGACGGTTTCGCGACCCTCGCGGTGGTATCGGCGATGGGGCGCATCCCGGATCCGTACGCGACGGATTCGCTGCTGGAACTGGTCGACGGGCGAACCGGCACGGCCAACACCGACGTCTTGCTCACGGCGGGCGAGCTGATCGCGGCGGCCGTTTTTGCCGACGAACTGTCGGCGGCGGGGATTCCCGCCACCGCGCTGTCGGGTGCGCAGGCGGGCATCGTTACCGACGCGTGCTACGGGGATGCCAAGATCCTGCGAGTCGAACCGAACGCGATCCGCGAACTGTTCGCGGCAGGCGTCGTGCCGGTCGTGGCCGGCTTTCAGGGCGCGAGCGAACGGGGCGAGCCGACCACGTTGGGACGCGGCGGCACCGACCTTTCGGCGGTCGCAATCGGACACGCGCTCGGCGCGGAGCGCGTCGACATTTACACCGACGTGAGCGGGGCGATGACGGCCGATCCGCGCACCATTTCGGCGGCGCGTACGATCGAGCGCGCGTCGCTCGAGGAGATGACCGAGCTGTCCGAACACGGCGCGAAGGTCATGCATCACAAAGCCGCCGAGTACGCCGACCGAACCGGCACGCGTTACGCGATCAAGGGGTTGAGTACCGATCTAGGAACGCTGGTCGACCAGACGGTCGACCACCATCGCCCGGTGACCGGCGTAACCTCGACCGGCCGGATGACGTGGGTGCGCGTGATCCGGGGCGATATCGAATCGCCGTCGCGGCGAATGCAGACCGAACTGGAAATGTTTGCGCGGCTTTCCGGCGCGGCAATTTCGATCGATCAAGTCACGATCAATCAGGCCGGCGTGGCGTTCGTCGTCGGCGGCGACCGGGCGGCGGAGCTGCGTGGCCTGCTGGGCGATTTAAATTTGGCCGTGCGCGTGCGCGAAGGGTGTTCGAAGCTTTCGATCGTCGGGTCGGGCATGCGCGGGACGCCCGGCGTCGTTCGCGAAGTCGTCGAAGCGCTCTCGCGCGAGAACGTCGAAATCATCCACTGCACCGACAGCAACGTCACGATTTCGATTCTGGTTCCGGCCGGCGACGTGGCTCGGGCCGAGCGCGCGGTGCACGAACAGTTTCACCTCGACGCAGGAGATCCGCTGCCATGAATCTCGGCACCATCGTTACCGCCATGATCACGCCGTTCGACTCGCGCGGCGCGCTCGACATTCCCGAGGCCGAACGGCTGGCGCGTTGGCTGGTCGACCGCGAAACCGACGGGCTGGTGCTAGCCGGATCGACGGGCGAAGGTCAGACGCTGGACCGCGGCGAGCGGGCCGCGCTCTGGGCGGCCGTAAAGGACGCGGTCGGCGGCCGCGCGGTCGTCGTTGCGAACGCGGGAACCAACGACACGCGCGAATCGGTAGCGTCGGCGGAAGATGCGGCGTCGGCCGGAGCCGATGCGATTCTGGCGGTAGTGCCGTACTACAACAAGCCGACGCAGAGCGGTATGATCAAACACTTTGGCGCGATTGCCGAGAGCACCGCGCTGCCGGTCATCGTGTACAACATTCCCGGACGCACGGGCGCCAACATTTTGCCGGACACGCTGCTCGAGTTGGCGAACGCGCACCCAAACGTGGCGGGCGTCAAAGAGTCGAGCGGCGACTTGAAGGCGATCGCGACGATTCTGCGCGATCGCCCCGAGCGGTTCAAAGTATGGTCGGGCGACGATCACCTGTTCTTGCCGTGTTTGGCGATGGGGGCCGACGGGGTCGTGGGCGTCGCGTCGCATCTGTGCTCGCGCGAGTACCGGCGTATGTTCGACGCGTACCGGGCCGGACGGGTTCGCGAGGCCGCCGACATTCACGCGTCGCTGCTGGAGCTGTTCGATCTGCTGTTCGTAACGACGAGTCCGATTCCAATAAAGTGGGCGATGAAGCAACTCGGCTTCCGCGCCGGCGACTGCCGTCTTCCGCTCGACGGGATGCCGCGGTCGCTGGCCGATCGCCTGCGCCCGCTGATCGCGCCGTTCGATCCCGACGGTACCGCGGCCGCCGGTTCGGCGAACTCCGAAGTCATCGCCGGTTAGCCGAGGTCCGCGCAAACCGTGGAGGTGCTCGAAATCCTCGGATGCCGTCTGGATCTGATCGACGCGAATGCGGCCACCCAGCGAATTCTTACGTTCGCGCGCGAAGGAACGGGCGCGCAAGTCGTGACGCTCGGCACCGAGATGGTCGTTGCGGCACAGAAAGACGAACGCTTTCGCAGCGTCGTCAACGGCTGCGCGCTTTCGCTGTGCGATACCGTCGGGCTGCTGACGATCGCGCGCCGGCGCGGGGCAACGCTGCGCGAGCGCGTTACCGGCGTCGATTTGATGGAACGCCTGTGCGCGCAGGCGTCCCTCGCGGAAGGCGACGGTGAGAGAATCCCGGTGTATTTTTTGGGCGGCGCGGAAGGCATCGCGGAGGACGCCGCAGCGGTCCTCGAAGCGCGGTTTCCCGGGCTGGCGATCGCCGGAGCGCGCAACGGATATTTTACCGACGAGCAGACGCCCGAGGTCGTGGCGGCGATTCGCCGGAGCGGCGCGAAGCTGCTGTTTGCCGGGTTGGGGTCGCCGCGTCAAGAACTGTGGCTGGCGCAGCACCTGCACGAAACGGGCTGCGGTGCGGGCATCGGCGTCGGCGGGTCGCTCGACGTTCTGGGCGGCCGCGTCGAGCGAGCGCCGCACGTCGTCCGGCGGCTGGGATTGGAATGGCTGTATCGGCTCGTTAAAGAACCGCACCGGTGGCGGCGTCAACTAGCGCTTCCGCACTTCGTGTGGCTAGTCGCGCTCGAGGGCGCCGGTTTGCGGCATAGACGTAAGAAAGGGATGGCGAGTTCGTGAAAGCGATGATCTTAGCGGGCGGGCTCTCGACGCGGCTGTACCCGCTGACGAAACAGGTTCCCAAGCCGCTCGTTCCAGTCGCCGGCGTTCCTAACGCCGAGCATTTGATCCACTACTTGCGAGCCTACGGCTTCGACGAGATCGCCATCAACCTGCACTACCTCGCCGACGCGATCGTCGAAACGCTGGGCGACGGCTCGCGATTCGGCGTACGGCTCGAATACTCGTACGAGCCGGTTTTACTGGGCAGCGCGGGTGCCGTCAAGCAGCTCGAGCCGTTTTTCGGGAGCGAGACGTTTGTGGTGGTCGGCTGCGACGACCTTACCGATTTGCCGCTCGACCGCCTGTTGGCGTTCCATCGCGAGCGCTCCGCGATCGCGACCATCGGATTGGTGGAATGCGACGAGGTCGATCACTACGGCGTGGTCGTGGTCGACGAACGCGGAAAGGTCGTCGGCTTTCAAGAGAAACCGGCGAAGGGTACGGAACGCAGCAAGCTGGCAAATACCGGAATTTACGCGTTCTCGCCCGAGATCTTCGCGCGCGTTCCGGCTCAAACGTTCTACGATTTCGGCAAGCAGGTCTTTCCGGAACTTCAGGCTGCAGGCGACGCGTTCTACGGGTTCGACGCGCGCGGGGCGTACTGGAGCGATATCGGCACGCCCGGCGAGTACCGACGGGCGAGCTACGATGTCGTGCGCGGCA
>DATCGB010000109.1:0-4994 GCA_036509155.1 Candidatus Tumulicola sp.
ACCCCTAAAGACGCTGTGGTCGCACGGTTTCCTCACTCAAGCCGTCTATCGCAGCGCCGGGCTCGATCCGCGCGGCCCGCACGAGTGCGAGGTCCTGTTCGGGCTCGGATCCGCGCTGCTGGGAAGCGCCGTACCGACGCGCGATCTGGCGCAGCTTCGTCCGCTAATCCTGGAAAACGAGCCCCCACCCGACGACCGAGTCATCTTTCAAATCACCGACAAGTTCGAGCGGCTCGGCATCGAGTTCGAGCGGGTCGTCGAGACCGTACGACGCTTGCGCTCGTCGCATCGATTGCGCCTCGTGGCGGACGCGCGCGAGGAAACGTATGCCGACCGGATCGCGCGCGCGACCGGTCTCGACGTCGAGCGGTTTTCCGCGACGGAATCGTGGAAGGCGGCGATTGCGGCCGCGCGCGCGCTCGTCGCGCCCGACTCCGGGGCGCTGCACGTAGCCGGTATGGTGGGGACGCCGGTCGTCGCGATCTTCCCCCCTTCCCGGGACTACGCGCTCTACGTCGCACGATGGTCGCCGTGGGCGGCGCCGCATCGCATCGTGCGTGCGGATGACGGCTGGCCGGAGCGCGCCGGCGACGCGCTCGCGCAGATCGTCTGACGGCGTCAGTTGCAAGGCGTGAGGCGACGGTAGAGTTCGATGCCGCCGCCGCTGTCGGCAAGCGCGTAGCGGCCGCCGCGCAAGAGTTCGGCCAGCGCGCCGCCGTATTCTTGCAGCCGCGGCGAATCCGGAAACGCTCGATCGATCAAGACGAAACACGCGTGCGTCACGACGCTCGGATCTTCGGGCAGAAGGCGCGCGAACGGGTCGTCCAACGCCAGATGCGTGTAGGCTTCTTCCTGCGTGGCCACGCTCGCATCGCGCGGAAGTGCTCGCAACGCCGCATCGAGCGCGGTATCGCGCGCCTGCGTCGGACGTAAGTTCTTGCCAGGATGGAGCGGGTTGGCAACCAGCAGCTCCAGCACGCACAGTCCGATCGCCCAGTACAGCACCGTGCGCGCGCGGCCGCGGTCTGCCAACGCGGCAATTCCGGCGGCGAAAGCGACCAGCACGTAGCCGATCCACGCGCCGGAATAGTGCGTCCCCAGCGTAAACGTCGTGCTCATGCGCGAAGCCAGCACCTCGGCCAACGGTGCAACCGCGAGCAGCATCATGGGCGTGCGCAACGGCACCAGCGCGAGCGGCACGAGCGCCAAGGCTAAAAACCCCAGCCGCTCCAGGAATCCCAAGCCAAGCAGCGCGTGCCAATCCGCGCTCGTCCACGCGTAAAATCGGGTCGGCTGCCACCCGGGGTTTGCGGCGGCGTGAGGCTGGACGACCAGAAAGAACGTCAGCGCGACGGCGACCGAAACGACGGCGACACCGACGGCAAACCGAGACCGCGTGCGATCCTGACGATATGCCACGCCGCCGGCGACGCCCGCGATCGCCAGAAAAATCGCTTGATCTTCCTTTACCGCCAGCACCAGCGCGGCGGCGACCGCCGCCCACCCCAGCAGCCCCGCATCGAACGCATATATCGCCCACGCAACGGCCGCCGGAGCGAATCCGTTTTCGTGAAAGTCACCGAACGTCAGACCGGCGAGCGGAGGATACAACCAGACGACCAGCGCCGCTAGCCGCGCCGTCGGCAGATCGCTGCGCCGGCGAACGATCGCATAGATCGGCGGAGCACACAAGGCGCCGGCCGCCGCCTGCAGGGCCACTAGCACGATCGGCGAGTGAACGAACGCAACGGCTAAGCCGGCGAGATAGAGGATGGGCGAGAAGTGAAACGCCCAGTGACTGCCTTCGAGCGGATTGCAAAAGCATCCGAACGCGCTGGCGACCGTCTGTTCGAAGATGCCGAAATCCACCAAATTCCGGTGCGCTGCGAACTTCACGGCGCCCAACCAGGTGAAAAGCGCGGCGTAGGCCAGACAACCCCACCAGAGGAGCCGGTCTTTCACGTGCGGCCCGTGCCCTAAGACGACGTCCGGGCGCGCCGCTGCAGCAGATACGGCCAAACGAATGGGTCGATGTCGCCCTCGAGCACGCCCAGCGCGTTTCCGACCGAAACGTCGGTGCGGTGATCCTTGACGAGTTGGTAAGGCTGCAAGACGTACGACCGAATCTGCGAGCCCCACTCGTTAGCTTGACGTTCGCCGCGCAGGTCTTCGAGTTGCCGGTCGCGTTCCTCGGCGGCCCGCTGCGCGAGCTTGGCCCGTAAGATGTTCGTGGCGACGTCGCGGTTCTGCGCCTGGGAGCGCTCCTGCTGCGACGCGACCACGATGCCGCTGGGAATGTGGATGAGCCGCACGGCCGATTCCGTTTTGTTTACGTACTGCCCCCCGGCGCCGCCCGACTTAAACGTCTCGATTCGGAGGTCGTCGGGTTTGATTTCGACGTCGACCTTGTCGCCGGCTTCGATTTCGGGAATGATGTCGACGGCGGCAAACGACGTGTGGCGCCGGTGAGCCGCGTCGAACGGCGACAGGCGCACCAGACGGTGAACGCCCCGTTCGCTTTCCAGCATGCCGTACGCATTGCGCCCGCGCATGAAGAACGTAATCGACTTGAGGCCGGCTTCGTCGGCCGGAGACTCGTCGACGATTTGGGTAGAAAACCCCTTGGCTTCGGCCCACCGCAGGTACATGCGCGCCAGCATCTGCGTCCAGTCGGCGGCGTCCACGCCGCCGGCGCCGGCAAAGATGCTGACGATTGCGCCGTGACGGTCGAACTCGCCGTCGAAGTTGGCCGCCATTTCGAGCCGGTCGATCGCGATTTGGGCCGCGTCGATGCCGCGCTGCGCTTCGGCCTGCGCCGCCGGGTCGTCGTTAAAAAGGCCGAGCATCTCGCGCGCCTCCTGCAGCGAGCGCGCGACGTCGTCGATCGCGCCGGTCTCGTCGCGCAGCTCCGAGGACTCTTTCATCACGCGCTGAGCGAGGTCGGGATCGTTCCAAAACCCGTCGGCGCGGGAACGCTCTTCGAGCTCGATTACGCGCCGGCTTTTGCCCGCATAGTCAAAGACGCTCCTTGAGCGTTTTGAGGCGCTCGTCGAGACGTGCGATGGTGGTTAGTTGCGTATCGCTCATGGCGGCAAGGCGTTTCTGACAATTCGACCCGTCCCCCTTGTGGCCGCGCGCGACCAGCGAAGGCGCTGGCTCGCTTTCGCAAGAGTTCGCGCCCGGAGCGATCGCCGGCGGCGCCGCGTCGGCTCGCAATACGGAAACGGCACGTGCCCGCCCTATGGAGGCGGAAAAGGTTCTCGGCTATAGCGGCTGCCAAGTCGGCCGAACGAATCTACTGAGGGTCTACCGCGATACTATCGTAGTATTCCGAAACGATGCCGGCGGAAGAACGTCCGATGGTTCCCAGCGGGTAGCTGTTGGTTTGAACGTTCCCGACGCCGTACCGCGGGTTCGGCAAAGAAAAGTTTGCTGCCCACAGTATGTTTTGCGCTTTATTCAACGAGATGCCCGTATAATAGCCATTTTGAGCGGAGCCGTAGACGAACGCCGTTTTTGGGGACCCGGTCCAAGGCTTCCGAAACACGGCGAGCGTGTTGTTGTAGCCGACGTCATTCAAGATAAGGTTCTGGTGGCGATCGAGTACGATGCCTTCGGGCACCGTACCCGACAGGACGTTTTGAACAATCGTATCGGCCCCTGTATTCGTGTCGACGGAAACCAAAATTGGTTGGCCGTTCACATTGTAGCCGTCGGCCAGCAGTGAGTGACCGTCGGCGGCCAAATACACCGCCTCGATCAAGTGCGACGTTAAGAGCGTGCGGGTGGCGTTCCCTCCGCCGGCTTGGATCTCGCTTGAGGCAAAGAAATCGATGCCGTTGTCGTCGGCATTTGCGGCGTACAAGTCACCCTTTTTGTCGAAGGCAAGGCCGACTGCATACGGGCCTTGTGACAGGTCCAGCGTGGCAAACAGCGTGATCTGCGCGCTCTGTACGTGCCAAACGGTAACCGTGCCCGATCGCGTACCAACGGCGAGATCGCCGGACAGCGGGTCGACTGCGAGGCCAACCCCGCTGCAGGAGCACTGCGAGATCATTTTGAGCGTTCTCGCATTGTAAACATCGACGTTGCCGTGCTGCCCGTTCGACACAAAGATCCAAGGTACGAACGGCGGCCCTTTCCCATCGGGCGCGCTCGGTTTCGAGAAGGTCGCGCGCCCAGCCAATGTTAGAGATGAACCTTGCGCTCCGCTTGACGCCGGAATCGAGTTTGCGCCCTGGCACGCTGCTAGTACGGGCAGTAGAGCCATGATGATGATATCGCGGCGCATGAGAACCTCTTTTCTTCACGAGGTGCAACAATACGAAATACCACGTTCTGCGCTGGCGCGATCCATCTTGCCGAATTTAGCGCCCATTTCGCATGCCGTATTCATGAATCTGAAGGCGCTACCCAAGGCCACCATGCTTATCCGTCTACACGACATCGTGCCGCGCACATGCAGGTAGTCGTTCAAATCCCGTCTGTGCTATACATCTATCGGATTATCGCAAGTCTCGCTGCATGGGGGCTCTTTTAGCGTAATAATGGCGATCGCTAACCCGATCCGGGGCACCATTTTTTCGCGTGGCGGCAAGGCGTTTCTGACAATTCGATCCACGCCCCCTTGTCGCCGCGAGCGACCGGCGTGAACGGCGTTCAAGCACTACGACGGAGGTTGATTCATGTCCATCCAGCCGCTCGAAGGGTCGCTCGGCTCGACCCCACTCACGCCCTTCTCCGGCATCGGCGAAGGTGCAGGCTCGCTTTCGCAAGAGTTCGCGCCCGGGGCGATCGCCGGCGACGCGATCTCGCGCATGGTCCCGCCGTGGCTCGCCGGCACCATGTCGAACCCGGGCCAAACCGCGATGCTTGGTCCGCTTCCGGGATTGATCCAACAGCTCATGGCGATGCTGCAATCCCTGATGGGCGGCGCCGGGACCGGCTCGCAATATGGAAACGGCAAGTGCCCGCCCTATGGAGGCGGAAACGAC
>DATCGB010000110.1:0-20694 GCA_036509155.1 Candidatus Tumulicola sp.
GCGGCGTTGCGAAGCTGCTGGAATATTCGGGGCCCGGATATCGCACGCGCGGCGCGTATCTTCTGAGCGCGTTACGCGTCGCGCGCCTGGCGCCGCGCACGTCGTTGCACGCGCGCGTTCGCGTGCTGCATCTCGATCGGCCCGGCGAAACGCTCGACCTGTTCACCAAGCGCGGAGCCGGGCAGTCGTATGAGGTCATGGTCGACGGGGCGCGTCAGCCGCCCTACAGCCGCAGCCCGTACGGACCGAAACGTTAGCGGTTTGTCGGCTTCATCGCGGGATCTGCCATCCCGTCCGGGCAGATCGCGGCTTCCTCCGCCGGTGAGACGTAATACGCGTGCAGGTCGTAGTGCGGGACGGGAAAGCCGGCGTGGCCGTTGGGCTCGAACGCGAAATCGATATGGTCGATCGTGTGGTCCGGCAGCGCACGGATGTTCGAGTAGCTAAAGCCCTTCTCCAGGTCCTTCACCGAGACCATAATTTCGGTGAAAACGAGCTTGCCGTTCCAAACGCCGTAGATCGGTCCTAGCGGTAGGTTTTTGGGGTTGGCCCAGTGCTCGCCCATAGTGGCGATACAGGGCGAGACCATTAACGCGTCCGCAGGAACGCCAGCCGGACGAGTCGCCGGCTGCGGCGGCAAACCCGGTTCCGGAGCCGCCCCGGCGCCAAGCGCGGTAGCGGCCAACGCAAAAATACAAGCCGGCACGGCAAGCAAACGAATCATCAAAAACCTCCCTTTGTCGCGTTGTCGCGCCATTTTTCCATCGAGCGGTTAGTCCCTTTCTAACGAGAGCGCCCGACCGAGAGGGGTGTTTTGATTATTTGCGAACGAAGTGCAAATGTTAATTTGCGAACGGATTGCAATTATTTCCTTGCTCTTCAGCGTCTGCACGGTGAGCGTCCCGGCGGCAGCGGCCGGGGCCGCGTCGGTCGGGGGCGTGGTTGTGGACGGCGTCGGGCGGCCGGTTCCCGGCGTGACCGTGACCTTGAAGGGCAGTGGGATCCAGCTCGCCGGCGCGTCGGACGCCTCCGGCAGGTTTCACTTTTCTGGCTTGGCTCCGGGCACGTACGCCTTGACGGCCCGCCTCGGCGGACTGGAAGGTCGCGCAGTCGTCGACCTTGCCGCCAGCGGAGCGAGCGTCGTCTTGCGGCTGCTCTCCACCGTCGGGCACGTGACCGCCTCCGGGAGTGCTCCACCACTGAACGGCTCGGGCACCGACGTTACGGTCAATCGAGCGCTGCTCGACCGGATGCCGTATCAAGGGTCCCTGCCCCAGGCGCTCTTACAACTTCCAGCCGCGGCGCGCGGCGCTAACGGCGTCGTCCACATTAACGGCGATCACGGCGACATCAACTACTACGTCGACGGCGTGCAGATCCCCCAGGAACTCAATCGCGTGGTCGGGAGCGAAATCGATCCCAGCAACGTCGCGTTTATGGACGTCATGGAGGGTGCTTTCCCGGCACAGTACGGTGGCCGATTTGCCGCAGTGATCAACGTCAATACGCGCATCGACAACGGACCGACGGGGGCTTCCGGCTACGTCGAAGGCGGGTCGTTCGGTACGGACGCCGCGTATCTCAGCCTTCACGCGCCGGCCGGGCACGGGCAGCTCTCGATCGGACTCGCGGCTTCGCAGGGCGACCGCTTTCTGGACCCGCCGAATTTCGCCGCGGTCCACGACGACGGCGCGGCGACCAACGCATTCGTGCGCTACGCCGTTCCGCTTGGAAACGACTATGCGAACTTCACCCTCATTCATTCGAATCAGTCGCTCCAGATTCCCAACGACGTCGCCGGCGGCGAGCCCGCGTCCACCGACGACGACGAACGGCAAGCCGACACCTTCGTCGCGGCGCAAGTGCATCACGCGTTGCGCTCCGGCGGAGCGCTGACCTATGGCGTCGGCTACAAATACTCGCGCATTCAAGATTTCGGCGATGCCGAAAACGATTTCGCCTACGGATATCGCCGCAACGCGGCGGCCGGCGGAACGCCGCAGGATTGCGCGAACGGGATCGTCTCGGCCTGTGGATACTCGCTGTACGCCGACCGGGCCGCCCGCGACGTCGTCCTCAACGTCGACGACCTCGTGCAAAATGGGCGGCATACCGTTCGGTACGGCGCCTCGTACGATAGCGCGGACGTGGCGAAATACTACGCCGTCACGCTCCAGCCGGGAAACTTTCTGGCACCGATCCTCACCCCGGCCAGGCCGCAAGCCCCGTTTACGGTTGTCGACGACGCGCCCAACGCCGGACATACGACGAGCCTGTACCTGGCCGACTCGTGGGCGATGTCGCCGGCGTGGCTGCTCGACGCCGGCGTGCGCCAAGATGTCTTTAGCGTTTTTTCGACCCAGTTTCGTGCCGGTTTCGCGGGCACCAGCCCGCGCGTTAAATTGACGCATCGATTCGGCCCGCGGGTTACGGCGTACGCGTATTTCGGGCGATTCTTCACGCCTTTCTCGCTTGAAAACGTTTCGCCAAGCGCGGCCTACTTGTTGAACCTTCCCAACGAATCTTCCCCGGCCGGGTTCGACCTGCGGCCACAGCGCGACAGCGTCTTCGAAGTCGGCGCCCATCTGCCGATCGGCATCGGCACGCTCGGCCTGCGCGCCATGCAAAAAGACGCAATCGATCTCATTGACGACACGCAGGTCGGCGTCACGGCGCTGCATCAGGACATCAACTATGCCGCCGGAAACGTATCGGTGCAGAGCGCGTACTATCAGCTGCCGCTGCCCAGCGGCGGACGCGCGTACCTATCGCTCACCCACGCGCGGTCGGTCAACGCGGGCTGCGAGACGCAGCTGCTGGCGCCGTGCTTCGGCGCGCCCGCCGGTTGGACGCCGGCCGACCACGACCAAAACTGGGACGCCGCCGGGGGCATCTTGAGTAACGACCGTCACGGCGGCTGGCTGGCGATCGACGGCGAATATGGTTCGGGTCTGTCGTCGGCGTACTGCGTTCCGGTAACCGACGACTGCAAGGTGCCTCCGCACACGACGTTCGACGTCGTCAAGGGCATCGGACTGCCCGGGCGGCGCATGGTACTGACGCTCGGCGTTTACAATATCTTCAACGACCGCTATCGCATCACGTACGAGAACGCACAGGGCAACCACTACGCCGCCGGCCGGACGTTCCAAATCGGCTGGCGCTTTATGGACGCCGAAGTGCCAACTCGTTAGGACTTGCGTGCGAGGAGAACGATACCGTCGCGCCGCGAGATGACCCTATACGTTCCGTCGGCGAGCGCCCGTTGGACGTCGGGAAGAATTCGCGGCGTCCAGGCTGCCGAGACGTAGCTCTCGTCGTACACGACGTACTGCGGGTCGCGGCGTACGCCGACGGTCGCTCGTGGAAAGAATCCGAGATGCGCGTAGATCTCGTCGTAGGTGCCGACGCTGGCGGCGTGCGGGATGCTCGCGATCGCAGCGTTGGTAGCCGCGTCGCGCGCATCGGGCCAGCGCAGGAAATGCCCCAAGTGCAGCGGGCTGAAAAATATCGAGGTCAGCACGCAGAGCGCAACGCTCGCACGGACCCATCCGCGGCCCGCGGCCGGCGCCCGCTCGAGCAACCGCGCACCGCCCAGAACGAACGCGACCAGCACGTACGGCACCCAGACGGCCGCATAGTACTGCCCCATCGTGTACATCAAGGGTTCGCGCGAAGCCAAGACCTCTACGAAGCCCGGCAGCGCCAGCAACACTACCGGCGAACGCAGCGGCAGGAACGCCAGCGGCACGAACGCTTCGAGCAGGTACGTCACGCGGCCAACGATTTGCGCGCCGGCGCCGATTCCCGACGCATAACCGTTCCACGCGTAAAAGTGACTCGGCACCCACGCGCGCGGCGCGCCGGCCAGCGGACGCACGACGGCGAAGAAGCCCCAAAAAACCGCGCATGCGGCCGCAACGGCGGCCGCGCAGAACGCCACTCCGGCGCGTTCGCCGCGCCGCCCGAAGTACGCGCAGCCGGCCACCCCCAGGAACGCCATCGCCGGCGCCTGATCCTCTTTGATGCAGAGCACGCTCGCCAGCAGCAGCGCCGCGATGCCGAAACGGCGCGCGTCCAACGCCCACAGCAGCCACGCAACTGCGGCCGGCGCAAAAGCCGCCTCGTGAAAGTCGGTGAACGTCACGCCCTGCAGCGGCGGGTACAGCAACGCGATGCACGCCAGCGCCGCCGCCGAGCCATCCCCGGTGCGCTTGCGCGCGATCGCGTAGAGCGCTGGAGCGATCAGTGCGGTGGCGACGGCCTGAACGCCGACCAGTGCCAGCGCGGAATGCGACACCCACAGCAGCGGCGCGCACAGATACAGGATCGGCGAAAAATGATAGGCGAAGTGGGACGTGCCCTCGAGCGTGTTGCTAAATCCGCGAAACGCGCTCGCAATCGTCTGCACGAAGAGCCCCAAGTCGGCTCCCGAATGAAACGTCGCGTAGCGATTCGCGCCCAGGACGAAAAAGACGCCGGCATACGCCGCCGTCGCCAATCCAACCGCGCGCGTGGGTGAGAGATGCTGTGCCGCCGGCATCGCGGGCTCTTCGACGCGTTGCCGCACGACCGCTGTTCGCCCACCGGAGGGCGGGTCATCCATCGAACGCCCGCGCGCGTTATAGAAGGCATGAAACGCTTTACGGTCGCCCTCACGGCGCTGCTCCTCATCGCCGCTGCCGCCGCTGCCCCCGCGCCGGCGCGCGCCGCCGCTACGCAGCGCGTCGTACTCGCGGGCGGATGTTTTTGGGGCATGCAGCTGGTCTTTGGGTCGCTGTCAGGCGTGCGCTCGGCGGTGGCCGGGTATTCCGGCGGCCGCGCAGACACCGCCCACTACGAGACCGTCAGCACCGGCTCGACCGGTCAGGCCGAATCGGTCGAGGTCACCTACGATCCGTCGGCGATATCGTTCCACCAGCTCCTCGACGTATATTTTCTGATCGCGCACGACCCCACCCAACTCAATCGTCAGGGGCCCGACGAAGGCACGCAGTACCGTTCGGAGATTTTCTATACGACCCCGTCCCAGCGCGACCAGGCCGCCGCGTACGTCGCCCGCCTCGAGCGCCAACGCGTGTACGCCTCGCCGATCGTCACCAAGTTCGCCCCGCTGCGCGGCTTCTATCCGGCCGAAAGCTACCATCAAAACTACGCCGTCCACAACATGGACAACCCCTACATCGTCGTCAACGATCTCCCGAAGCTGCGCGAGCTTCGCCGCAAGTACCCGGCGCTGGTCAAAGCCGGCGCGCCACAGGCTTAGCTCGGGGCGTCGTCGACGTGGCCCGCGTACGAGCGCGGGTCAAAATACCATCCCGGCAATGACGCCGGGAACGTGATGTCGTTGAAGTCGTAATCGACGGTCGCATCTTTTCCCAAGTACTCCGAATCGGCCTGGAGCGTCGGCGTGCCGTGGATGTGCGTGACCACCGGCATGTTATCCATCCATCCCAACGTGACCGTGAAGATCATCGGGTAGACGTGGCGGCTATCCTCTTCGTACAGTTTATCGGTAGCGACGACTTCCTGAAGCTCTAACGTCTTCGTGTCGACGTATAAATCGCGCAGGCGATTGCGATCCGGGTCGCGCCGCGGCTGCAGCGTAACGTGCGTTAGGTTGCCCTGACTCGTCACGTCGGTTACGCGGTAGTCGAACTCACCCATGACGGTAACGCTGGCGATGACCGGCGGCACGCTGCCGGTTGGTTCGGGCGTCGGAACGAATTCGCGCGGATTGGTATGCGGATGGGCCGGCGCCGCTTCGAAAAGATCGGCAGTCGGCGGCCCGGGGTCCCACGGCTCGTTGAACGACGGGCGCAGAAACTCGAGCGTTCCGCGCGCCGACCCGCGGTACACTTTGCGCCCCAGGGCGGCCCGATCGTACGTCCGGCACCAGATATGATAGGTGTAGCTGTTGACCAAATCGGGGTAGCCGTCGTCTAACGTCTGCTTGCGGATGAGCGTGTAGGTGACGTAGGCCGGCGGCGGCCGATGCGAACGAAACTGACGCCGAATGAGGTACAGCAGCCGGTCCGGTGAGGGCAGCGGCACGGGGGTGGCACGCGCGGCCGGCGCCGCCGGAGCCGCACCGGTCGGCGCTCCCGCGGCGACCACCGTCGCCGTTAAAACGAACAAGCCGGCGAGAATTGCTTTCACCCCAACGTTTTTGATGCGCGGGCTCTCGCTCTCCTGGCGACATTTCGCAGCCAACGCTCAGAAAGCGCGCGCCGTCCGCGCCGCTCGGCGGCATGATGGACGAAGGGTCCGACGAATCAGCACTCGTGCCCAAGAAATCCAACGCCTCTCGACGTGGCCGCCGCGGATCGCCGGCGTTTGCGCTGCTCGTACTCGTGCTGCTTGCCGCGGCCGCCGGCTGGTGGCTGTTGACGCCGCATCGCCATGCGCCCCCGGAGCGGCAAGTCGGCGAAGTCGTTCCCGCCGTCACCGTACCGCCCTCCGAAACCCCGCTGCCGGTAGAATCGCCCACCGAGCTGCCGGCATCGCCGTCGCCAACCCCGATCGCGGTCCCTCCGTCACCCGCGCCGCCTTCCCCGCGCGCATCTCCCCGCGCGGCGCCGAGCTACAATCCCGGAGCTCCAAAGCTTGCCTTGATAGTCGACGACTGCGGCCAGTGGATCGACACCGAACGCGCCTTCGTTGCCCTCGACGTTCCGCTAACGCTGTCGGTCTTGCCCGACGTGCACTACACCGCCACGATTGCTAACGAAGCAGCGCAAGCCGGCAAGGGCGTCATGCTGCATTTGCCGATGGAGACCGTCTCCGGTCTCAACCCCGGGCCGGGAAAGGTCACGACCGAAATGACCGATGCGGCGATTACCGCCCAGGTCGAAGCCGATCTCGCCCAAGTCCCGCTGGCGGGCGGGGTCAACAATCACGAAGGCAGTAAAGGTTCGGCCGATCCGCGGGTTATGCGCGACGTGATGGACGTGCTCGCAAAACGCGGGAACCTGTTCTTCATCGACTCGCGAACCAGCTCCGCGTCGGTGGGCGAACGGACCGCGCAGGCGCAAGGCGTTCCGACTGCCGGCCGCGACGTGTTTCTCGACAACCAGGCGTCGGTTGCCTACACGGAAGCGCAGCTGCGCGACGCGGCGGCAATCGCCAAGCGGACCGGCAGCGCGATCGCGATCGGACATCCCCGGGCGACGACCCTCGAGGCCGTCCGCGCGATGATTCCGCAGTTGCAGGCCGAAGGAATTCAGTTCGTTCTCGCCCGCGATCTCGTAAGCGGTTCCTGACGCCGTGAGCTTCGGTCCGTCGCTGCCGGTATTCACGCTCACCGACGCCGAGCTTGGAATGGGCGCGAGCTTTGGCAACGCCGCAATCTGGATCAATACGAAGAGCACCGGCGCGGTGGAACGAGTGTTCTCGAACGCGCTCGCGGAAAGTCTTATCGGCACCATCTCGCTCCGGTACGGCGCCTTCGGTTTGCCGCTCGACGCGGTGCGGACGGCGGGCGCGCCGGCGCGGGCCTGCATTGCGCTTCGTCCGGACGGAGGCATCCGGCACTTTGAGATTCACCCCGCCTATCAGCGCGTCTCCTTCACCTTGGGCGGAGTCCTCGAAATACGCGAAACGACGTTCGTTTCGTTGGGCGACGACGCGGCCGAGCGCGAAGATCTTCCGATCGTCTACATCGTCGCCGAACTCATTAACGCGAGCGACCTGCCCCATCATATCCGGATCGTCGGCTCGGCGCGCCTGCGGGGGAGCATGCAGCCCGACATCCACGCGCGCTTCGATGCGCAGCGCCACGCGCTCGTCGCGTACGGCGCTTCGCAGCCCGAAGCGATCCGGATATTCGGCGTGTCGGTGCCGTCGCCGCGCTTCGAAGCGAGCTTTGACTTCGGCCGAGTCTACGACGCGACCAACATGCAGGCGTTGGCGAACACGACCGTGCCGGGCGACGTCATCGGTCACCTGCAGACGGACGTGGCGCTCGAACCGCGAGAGCGCCGATCCATCGCCTTCACCGCCGGCGCCTTCGCCGAATCCGAGGCCGCCGCGCTTGCAAAATACGCCGCGGCGCCCGCGCACGACGCGGCGTTGGCCCAAACCATCGCACACTTGGAGGAGATTCTCGCCTTCAGCCAAGTGCTCACGCCCGAAGCGCCGATCAACGAAGGGGCGCTCTGGAGCAAAGTGAACATGCGGCGCGTGATGGCCGCCTATCCGCAGGGCGCGGGGTTCAGCAACGATCCAGGCAACTACGCCAACGTCGTCGTTCGCGATACCGCCTGGTTCGTGTACGGCAACGATCATTTCAGACCCGCGTTTTCGCGTCGCTTGCTCGAGAACGTCGGAGCGCGCCAGTACCCCAGCGGTAAGTTGCCCGAATACTACGACGCCGTCACCGGCGACGTCTACGACGACGGGCTGAACATCAACGACGACACGCCTTTGTACGTTCTCGCGGTCAACCATCATTTCCGATCGACCGGCGATCTCGAGTGGCTGCGCGCAACGTACCCGCGAGTTGCGGCCGCGGCGGCATACATCGTGTCGCAAGTCGACGCTCGCGGTCTGGTTTTTTGTTCGGCTCGCGATCCGCGAGGCGGCGTGTGGGCGTCGGCCAGCTGGCGAAACATCATCGAGCGCTACAGCATCAACGGCGCCGTGACGGAGATTAACGCCGAATGCGTTGCCGCACTCCGAGCCGCGGCGCACCTGGCCGATAACCTCGAGCTTGCCAATGGCGACGAGGAGCGCTTTGCAAACGCCTCTCGATGCATCCGCGACGCGATGAACGAACATCTCATCAATCCCGCTAACGGGCTGTATTATCTCAATATCGACGTCGACGGGAACGCCCGCACCGACGTAACGGCCGACGAGATATTTCCGGTGATGTTCCGGGCATGCGACGAGGCTACCGGGTTTCGGATCATCAGCCGGCTGAACGCCGCCGACTTTTGGACGCCCGCCGGCCTCCGCACGGCCTCGCGCGACGACCCGCTCTACGATCCTTCGCACTACTCGGGTCTGATGGGCGGGGTCTGGCCGGGCTTAACGTGGTGGTACGCGTTTGCGGCGGCGCGTTATCACCCGACGTTCATGGTGCGAGCGTTGCGTTCGTCGTTCCAACACTACGCCAGCGACCCAAAAAAGAACAACACGGTCCCGGGGCAGTTCAGCGAGTGGTTCGACGGCGAAAGTTTGACGAATAAGGGCATGCGGCTGTCACCGTGGGAGCCGCCGCGATTCTTGTGGGCGACGATTGAAGGCGTGTGCGGCCTGATGGTGACCACCGGGGCGCCGCGAATCAATCCGATCGTTCCCGCGCACTGGAGCTGGGTCGGAATCCGGCGATTACCCTACCACGACACGTTGCTGTCCTACTTTGCGGTCCGCGAACCCGACGGCCGCCTCAAGATGTATTCGACCGCGGAGGTAAGCAGCGATTGCCACGTGGTGGTGTTCGGCCGCGACGTCACCGACGACGTTCGCATCTTCTCGGATCGAGCCGCGATCGTTGCGTTCGCGGACGACCGGCGAATCGTCATTCTGATCGGCAACACCGACGCCGCCACGGTTGCGGTCCCGATCGACCTGCAGCGGCTCGTCGATCCCTCGAAGCGGTACCGGCTCGAAACCTACAACAGCGAACGACGCGCCTGGGAACCCCCGATCGCCAGCGAGCCGGGAGTTCTCGGCGCCGTCGCCCTGTCGGTCGAAGCCGGCGGGTTCAGATTGCTGCTGCTCGAGAAGCTCGCGGATTAGCCGATGCGAGGCTAGACCTCGACGCCCATCCAGCGCTCCGCCCAGCGACCCAGCGCGTCGAGGGGCTCGCGCAGTTCGCGCCCGCGGCACGTCAGCTCGTAGACGACCCGCACGGGCGAGCCGGACTGCACTTCGCGCCGAATGATCTCGGCCGTCTCGAGCTCGCGCAGACGTTCGGTCAGCAATCGATCCGAAATTCCCGGCACCGACGTCAGCAGCTCGTTGAAACGCCGCGGACCGGGTAAAAGCATGCGGATGATCGCCCCCGTCCAGCGCCGGCCGATCAGTTCGACGGCCCGATGAAAGCGCGGACATAGGCCGCCCTGGTCTTCCGGGTCCGCGTGCGCTTCGATAAAGCTACTAGTTGTTGCCTGGTTACTTGACATAAGGTCCGCCTACTGCTAGATTTCAGAGAATAACTTACTATAAATACGTTGCTAATGCAAGGTAAGTATCCGGAAGGACCCATCAATGAGCGTTGCATTTCTTATTATTCGTCTGATCGTTGGGCTCGGCATAGCCGCCCACGGGTCCCAGAAACTCTTCGGCTGGTTCGGAGGGTATGGGATCAAGGGCACGGGCGGCTTTTTCGACGGCCTCGGGTTTCGCCCGGGCCCGCTCTTCGCGCTCGCGGCCGGTTTGGGCGAGACCGTCGGCGGGCTGCTGACGTTCCTCGGCCTGGGCGGCGCGTTAGGCCCCGCGATCGTGGTGATCGTCATGCTGGTCGCAATCGGGGGCGTGCATATCACCAAAGGCTTCTTCTCCGATAAGGGCGGCTGGGAAATGCCCGCGCTCTATATCGCCGGAGCGCTCGCGGTCGCCTTCGGCGGCAACGGCGCGTACTCGCTGGATCGAGTTTTCGGCGTCACGTTCCTAACCGCCGAAACTCAGGTCTGGTACGCCCTGGCCGCGGCCGTCGTGCTCGCAGGTCTGAACCTGTTGGCTCGCCGGCCTGTCAAGGCCGCCGCGACGCCCTAACGAATCTGCCGGCGTCCCGAACGTCGCGGCGGTGCCGGCAGCGGGGTACGCCGCGGCAGCGGGGGCCCGCTCCAAACCGGCCGCGGCGTGGCAACCGGCTCGGGGGTGAACACCGCCCGCGCGGGCGCCTGGGGGCGCGCCGCATCGAACGGCGTCGGCCGAGCCACCGCCCCGGCGCCCGGCGTCCGGACGTCTAAAGTGCGCGCGCGGGCGCTGTAGCGCACGCCCTCGCCGAGGGCGCGCAGCACCGGACCGACCGCAACGTACGAAACGTCGAGATCGGCGTCGAAATGCCGCGCGAAGGGTACGCGTACGCGCCGGCCGTCACGCTCGACGATCAACGCGCCGCCGCGTTCCAGCCACACGCGGTCGGCAAGCAGCCGCAGCAGCGGGCTGATCGGAGCGTAGACGCGGCCTTGCGCGACGTACGCGCGCACGTACGTGGCGAGTCTTTGGCCGTCGACCGTTATCGCGACCGAAGCCGCAGGTGGGAATACCGGCACCTTGCACGATATACCGCGTCGGATGGGGCGATTCATTTCAGCCTTTCGCGACGGGGCGCTGCGCTTTTCGCGCGACGGCTGCGCCTTTCTCGCGCAATCGATCGCCTTTAATGCCCTCTTCGCAATGTTTCCACTGATGGTCCTAGTGCTGAGCGCCGCCACGCTGGTGCTTCCGTCGGCCGAGCGGCGTACGCTGCTTTTCTTCGACACGTTCGCTCCAACGCTGCACGACTACATCTCGACGAACCTGCAGACCTACATGTACGGCCGTGGAATATCGAGCCTCATCGCGCTCCTCGTTTTGCTATGGTCGGGTAAAAATCTCTTTATGGGGCTTGCGTACGCGCTCGATCGCGCCCTCGGCGTCCCGCACGGACGGCCGCTGGTTCACAACCTCGCGCTGTCGATCGTGATGCTGCCGGTGGTGGGCGTGCTGCTAATCGTGGCGATCGCGCTTCCGGTGCTGATTTCGATCAGCGCGCGTGCGAGCGGGTTTGCGGATCCAGCGCAGTTTGCACACCTGCTGGCCTACCTGATCTCGATCGCGCTGGTATTTATCGTAACGGTCGTGCTGTACCGCTGGCTGCCCAACCGCACCGTTTCGTGGGCGTTCGCACTGCGGGGTGCGCTGGTCGTCTCGATTGCGTGGCCGGCCGTGCAATACGCGTTTGCGCAGTACGTCACGCACGTCGACTTCACGCGCGTCTACGGCGCGCTGTCGGCCCCGCTCGTGCTGCTCCTGTGGTTTTACTGCATCGGCTCGATCTTTCTCTTCGGCGCCGAGTACAGCGCGTCGCTCAGCCGGTCGTTGCGATGAGGTTGATCTTCATCCATGGGGCCGGCTGCACGAGCGCTGCCTTCGAAGCGCAGCTCGCGGCGTTTGACGGCGCGCTTGCGGTTACGCTGCCGGGCCACGCCGGAGAAGGCGGCGGCCCGTCGACGATCGACGAGTTTGCCGACCTCCTCGAACCCGCAATCGACGCGCGCTCGGGTGACGACGCGATCGTGTGCGGACATTCGATGGGCGGCGCGATCGCGCTGACGCTGGGTTTGCGCGACTTGCCCCGCATACGCGGCATCATCGTCATCGGGTCGGGGGCGAAACTGCGCGTCGCTCCAGCCCTCTTCGAAGCGCTCGAACGCGATTTTCCGGCGGGAGCGCACGCCCTGGCTGGGTCGTACTTCGCCGATCCCACGCCGGCGCGCGTCGCCGCCGCGACCGCGCTGATGTTGGCCGTCGGGCAAGCGCAGACGATTCGCGACTTTCGCGCCTGCGACGCGTTCGACGCGCGCGAGCGGCTGGCGCGGCTGCGCGTTCCCTTGCTCGCGTTGACGGGCGACCGAGACGTACTCACGCCGCCAAAGTTCGCCCAGTTTCTGGCCGACCGGGTACCGGCAGGGTCTGCGCGAATACTGACCGGGGCCGGACACTTCGCCATGATCGAGCGTCCGGACGAGACGAACGAGCGCATTCGCGCGTTCGTGGCGTCGATCCCAACCCGCTGAAAGGAAAATCGTGCGTCGGTTCTTCGGTGTGCTTATACTCGGCTCGTCCCTCATATTTGCGACCGCGGGCGCTCCCGCGCAGCCGACGCCCGCCCCGACGCTTTCCCCCAAACCCGCGCCGGCGGCGACGCCGTTCGCCGGAACGGTTTCCGTCCTGATCTACCCTTTCGACGTGCAAACCGGGGTGGATCCGAAGATCGGCATGGCGATCGCGCAGATTCTTGCGCAGGAAATGACCGCCGCCGGCGGCCTGAGCGTCATGGCGGTTCCGTCGGGCATCAAGCGCCCCGACTTTCTGCGCAACGCGCACGAACAGAACGCCGACTTCTACATCAGCGGATACGTGACGCCGGTCGGCGAGTCGGCCGCCGTCGTCGAGCAAGTGGTCAGCGTCGAAAGCGGCGTTATCCTGTTCTCGCAAACCGCGCAGGTGCAGAGCGTCGCCGACGTTGCGTCGCAATCACTGCAAGCGCGCGCCCAAATTTTGGCGTTCGTGAATCGCTCGACCCAGAACATTGCGGCCCAATCGACGCGAACGCCGGAGCCCACGTCGACCAACGGCGCAAACGTGAAGATCGGCGGCATCAGCAGTATCGTCGACTCCGTCTTTCACCACAAGGGCGCGGCTACGCCCGCGCCTACGCCGGCGGTAAAGCCGGATCGCGGCATGATCGTCGCGCCGGTGACGGCTTCCGGATCCGCGCCGTCCTCCGACGTCCACAACGCGACCAACGAACTTTTCTTCGCGATGCAGCGGCACTATGCCGTAGCGCTGACGGGCGTCACCACCAGCGTGGCGCAGTCGGCCAGCGCGATCTGCGGCGAGAAGCGCAACAACACCATAGCCTCGGGAACGCTGGCCGAAACGGCGCCGGCCCACGGGCGGCCCGAAGTGACGTTTACGCTATCGATCTATACGTGTTTCGGCGCCGTCCTCGAACGCGCGGTCGGCAAAGGCGATTCGTTCAAACACGCGATCGATGCCGCCGTCACGACCTACGCCGGGGCGCACCCCAACAACGATTAAGCCTTAACCGGTTAGTCGAACAAGCCCGCCGGCGGGTCGATAACGATCCGGCGCTGCGCGACGTCGACCTCGAGCACCAAGGCGGCGACCATCGGCACCATCACCGCGCCGACGATCAACATGTCGCTGGCCGGATAGTGCCGGACCGCCTCGACGGTCCCGTACGCCGTTTCGTCGACGCCGCGAACCTCGCAGCCGACGAGATCTTCGTCCAAATATTCGCCCGCGTCGAGTTCGATCCGCTCGCGCCCGGCGTGCAGGATCGCCCCCACGTACGCCTGTGCGGCGTCGGCATCGTCGACGCCCTCGATGCGGATCAGCAAACGGTCCTTATGCGGCCGCACCTGCGTGACCCGAATCGTCGACGATGCCTCGCCGCGCGCGCATCGCAGTTCCGCGCCGGGGGAAAAGACGATGCGACCCGCCGGCGTCGGGTCGCATTTTAGTTCGCCGCGAACTCCGAACGCGCCGGAGATTCGCCCCACCGGAACGTCACTCGCCGGCGTCTTGATCGTCCTCGAGCGATTCGGCCGCCTCTTCGCTGTCCAAGATATCGATCGATACGCGCCCTTCGGCCGTCGCCCGGACGATCGTGCGCAGCGCGTGCGCGACGCGTCCGCCGCGCCCGATAACTTTGCCGAGGTCGTCGGGACCCACCACGAGTTCGATCACGGGCTGGGCCTGCTCGTCCATGAACAACTCGACGCCGACCCGCTCGGCATCGGCCACGAGCTTACGTGCGAAGAATCCCAACAGCACGCTAGCGCGCCGATGCCCGGCCCACGGATCGTTCGAGGCGTCGCCGCTTTGACGCTTGCGGCCGTAGTCGCGCTTGGGCGGCCGTTCTTGCCGCGGGCCGCGGCGCGGCGCGGCGTCCTCACGTTCGATTTCGTCGATGACCGTTTCGCTCGACGAAATTTTGCGCGCGCCCAAGGTCGGCCGCCGCTCGGCTTCGTCGGAGCCTTCACCGAAAAGACCGAACTCGTCGTCGAACGCGCTCATTTACTTACTGCCTTCGGCGTTCTTGGGCTTACGCTTCGTCTCGGGAATCGGTCCGCGTTCCATGATGCCTTTTTCGGCGAACAGCCGGCGGACCGTCGTGGACGGCTGAGCGCCCTTCGACAGCCACTCTTTCGCCTTGCCTTCGTCGACTTCGACCGTCCGCGGCTCGGTGCGCGGGTTGTAATGCCCGAGAATCTCGATGAAGCGGCCGTCGCGCGGTGCGCGGGCGTCGGCAACCACGAAGCGGTACGTCGGCTGTTTCTTTGCGCCCATGCGGCGCAACCTAATTTTTACCATGTTCTGCTTTCATTTGCGGTGGTTAACGGAACGTTCCGGCGGGGAGCTGCGGCATGCGCCGTTTTTTGCCTCCGCCGAACTGTTTCATCATTTGACGCGACTGCTCGAACTGTTTGACGAGCCGGTTCACGTCGGAAACTTGCGTACCCGAGCCTTGCGCGATGCGCTTGCGGCGGGATCCGTTCAAGAGGTCGGGACTGCGGCGCTCGCGCCGCGTCATCGAGCAGATGATCGCCTCGATCTTGCTCAAGTCTTTCTCCGGAATTTCGAAGTCCTTCGGAAGCTTACTCGAAAGGCCGGGGACCATCTTCAAAATCTCGGTCATCGAACCGAGCTTGCGCATTTGACGCATTTGATCGAGAAAGTCGTCGAGCGTAAAGCTGTGCTTGAGAAGCTTTTCTTCCAGCGCTTTCGTCTGCTCGGCCGAGTACAAGTTCTGCGTCTTCTCGATGAGCGTGAGCACGTCGCCCATTCCGAGAATGCGCGACGCCAGCCGATCGGGATAAAACGGCTCGAGCGCCGAGAGCTTCTCGCCGACGCCGACGAACTTGATCGGCGCGCCCGTTTCGGAATGAATCGAAAGCGCCGCGCCGCCCCGCGTATCGCCATCCATTTTGGTAAGGATGACGCCCGTGATGCCGAGGCGGTCGTTGAAGCCCTTGGCCACCCGCGTGGCTTCCTGTCCGGTCATCGCGTCGGCCACGAACAAGATCTCGGTGGGATGGACCGCCGCTTTTATCCGCTCGAGTTCTTCCATCAGCGCCGCATCGATTTGCAGCCGCCCGGCCGTGTCGACGATGACCGTCGAAATACCCAGACGTCGCGCTTCGGCAACGCCGTCGCGCGCGATCTTCACCGGATCGCCCGCGCCCCGCTCGAACACCGGAAGGTCGATCTGCTTGCCGAGCGTCTGCAGCTGCTCGATGGCGGCCGGACGATACACGTCGGCGGCCACCAGCAACGTTCGCCGGCCTTGCTCTTTCAGGCGCAGGGCGAGCTTTCCGGCCTGGGTCGTCTTTCCGGAACCTTGCAACCCGACCAGCACGATCACCGACGGCGGAGCGTCGGAGAACTGCAGGCGCGCCGTCGCGCCGCCGAGCAGCGCGACCAGCTCGTCGTAGACGATCTTCACGATCGTCTGCGCCGGCGTCAGCGATTCGAGGACGTTTGCCCCGATGGCTTGATCTTTAACCCGGGCGACGAACGCCTTGGCGGCGCCCAGCGAAACGTCGGCCTCGAGGAGCGCGACGCGAACTTCGCGCAGAGCTTCGGCGACGTCGCTTTCGCTAAGTTTTCCCCGGCCGCTCAGCCGAGCGAAGACCGCGCCTAAGCGCTCGGTCAGTTGATCGAACAATTACAACCTATGCCGAAGAGCTGGCCGTCGCCTCGTCGACGCGTTTGACGGCGTCGCCGACGGTCTTGATCTTCTCGGCCTCTTCGTCGGGAATGTCGATGTTGAACTCGGTCTCGAACGCCATCACCAGCTCCACCTGGTCGAGCGAATCGGCCCCGAGATCGTCGGTGATCGACGCTTCAGGCGTCACTTCCGACTCGTCGACTCCGAGCTGCTCGACGATGATCTTCTTCACTTTATCGAAGGTGGTGGACATTACGTCTCCTTATTGACGACGGTACTACAACGAGGTTCTGACTCACATTAACACGCCGCCGTCGATGACGACGGTCTGCCCGGTGACGTAGCCGGCGGCGTCGGAACACAGGAAGGCGACGACCCCGCTCACGTCCTCCGGCGTACCCGGCCGACCCAGAGCGGCTTGCTTGACCAAGAACTCCCGAGCCGCGTCGGGCATTTTCTGCGTCATGGCGGTCTCGATGAGACCCGGCGCGACGGCGTTGACTCTTATATTCCTCGAACCCAACTCCTTCGCCAGCGACTTGCACAGCCCGATTAATCCCGCCTTCGACGCGGAGTAGGCGGCCTGGCCGGCGTTGCCCATCATCCCGACGATGCTGGTCACGAGCACGATCGAGCCCGAGCGCTGTTTCATCATCGGCCGGGCGACGGCGCCGCACAGATAAAACGCCGATTTCAGGTTGACGTCGAGTAACCGGTCGAGTGTCTCGGCCTTCAGGCGCAGCAGCAGTGCGTCGGTCGATTGCCCCGCGTTGGCGACCGCGCAGTCCAACCGGCCGAAGCGCGCGACCGTCTCGGCAACCGCTTCCTCAACCGAGGCCTGCTCGGTAACGTCGCAGGCGAACAGGTGCGCGACCGCACCCGGCCGGGCGGCCGCGCAGAGCCCGGCCGTTTCTTCTAGCGCGGGAACGTCGCGACCCAGCAACGCGACGTCGGCACCCCGCCGCGCGAACTCCACCGCGATCGCCCGGCCGATCCCGCGGCTCGCTCCGGTAACCAGCGCGCTCTTGCCGTCGAATCTCAAGCGCCGGCTCCCGCGGCGCGCGCCGGCGGCCCATCGGCGCGCAGCATTCCTAGCAGCCGTTCGACGCCGGAAGCGTCGCTTACCACGAGTACGCGCGGTGCGATGGGAATGCGCTTCATCAGCGGTCCCAGAACGCCGCTCGCGCCGAACTCGACGATCAGGTCGAGATCGTACGAGAGCAGTTTCATGGCCGTGTCGTGCCAGCGGACTTCGTGAACGATCGATTGCACGAGATTTTCTTTAATTGTCGCGACGTCGCGATACGGGCGCGCGTCCACGTTCGAGATTACGTCGAAGCAGGGCACTTGGAAGTGGGCCGTCGCGACGGCGGCGGCAAAGCGTTGGATCGCCGGCTGCATCAGCTCGCTGTGCCACGCGCCCGAGACGTTGAGCGGCACGACCCGCTTGGCGCCGCCCGTCAGCATCGCCTCGCCGGCCGCCTGCACGGCCCGCAGGTCGCCGCTGATTACGATTTGGGTGGGCGAGTTAAAGTTTGCGAGCTGGACGCGCAGGCCCGTAGCCGCGCGCGTTTCGTCGGCGATGCGCCGAACGGCTTCCGCCTCTAGCCCGAGAATCGCCGACATCCCGCCGTGCGCGAGTTCGGCCGCGAACTGCATCGCTTTGCCGCGCTCGTCGACGACCCGCAAGGCTTCATCGAAATCCAGCGAGCCGGCGATAACCAAACTGCAAAACTCGCCGAACGAATGTCCGGCGCTGACGACCGGCGCCAGCTCGTCGCCGACGGCCGCGTAGAGCGCGAGGTTGGTCGCGAAGATCGACGGCTGGCTGTACTGCGTCTCGCGCAGCTTTTCTTCGGGACCCTCGACTTGCAGCGCCAGCAAGTCGTATCCCAGCACGCCCTTGGCGCGCTCCAGCAGCCCCCGGGCTTGCGCCGAACCGGCGGCTACGTCGGCACCCATGCCGATGCCCTGCGATCCTTGCCCCGGGAAAATGACGCCCGCGCGCACTACGCCGCCCATCTCCAGGCAACCGCGCCCCACGAAAGGCCGCCGCCGAAGGCGACGAACACGATGACGTTGCCGGGCTTGATCATTCCGGCTTGCACCGACTCCGAAAGCGCGATCGGGATCGATGCGGCCGCCGTGTTTCCGTACTCGTGGATGTTCGTAACGACTTTGTCGCTCGGCATGTTGAGGTAGTGGGCCGCCGCGTCGATGATGCGTTTGTTCGCCTGATGCGGGATGAGAAACGTCACGTCGGCTTTGGTGAGGTTGGCCTTCGCCAAGGCGCGGTCGGTGGCTTCGATCATTTTCGTGACGGCCGACTTAAAAACTTCGCGGCCCTGCATGTGGATCAGGTTGAGCTTTTCGTCGAGCGCGGCGTGATCGATCGGCCGGCGCGACCCGCTGGAACGCACGTAGAGCATTTCGGGCCGGCTCGCGTCGGAGCCCAGCTCGGAGGACAGAAAGCAGTCCTCCAAGGCGGTCTCCAGGATGACCGCACCCGCGCCGTCGCCGAACAGAATCGCGGTCGCGCGATCTTCCATGTTGAGAATCTTCGAGAGGGTCTCGGCCCCGATTAGCATCACTCGGCCGTACACGCCCGAGCGCACCAGCGCCGACGCAACCGTCAGCCCGTAAATGAACCCGCTGCAGGCGATCGACACGTCGAACGCGGGCGCGTCCTTCGCACCCAGGCGCGCGGCGACCAGACAGGCCGTGGCCGGAAAATAGTAATCTGGGGTTACGGTGCAGACGATGAAACAGTCGATGTCGCCGGCCTGCAGGCCGGCATGCTGCAGCGCGCCGTTGGCCGCGACCAGCGCGAGGTCGCTGGTCGCCTCGCCGGGCGACGCCCAGTGGCGCCGCTTCATTCCGGTTCGCGTCGTGATCCACTCGTCGGAGGTGTCGAGCCACTGCTCGAGGTCGCCGTTGGTCACGATGCGAGCCGGCGCGTGATGTCCGACGCCGACGATCTTCACGCCGGTAAGGGGCACGCGCGGTTCCTGCTAGGCGTGATCGTGACCGGCGTGTTCGTCCCGAATCTCAACGACCTGACGGCCGGCGTACGTACCGCACGTTTCGCACGCGAAATGCGGCCGCTTCGGCTGATGACACTGCGGGCACTCCACGGTCGTTACCGGATTGAGTTTCCAGTTTGCCGCCCGACGACTGCGCGTCTTACTGCGCGGCGTCTTCCATTTTAGATTTGCCACTTGAGTCTCCGTTGTCGCACGAGCACCGGCTCGCGTTCATGTTGGCTCCGCATACGCCGCACAGGCCCTTGCAGCCGTCGCTGCACCGCAAGCCCATCGGCAGAAAGCTGAGCACTATTTGCTGCGCCAGGTCGGCAACGTCGAGACGGCTGCCCGTCAGCACGTTGCTTTCTCCGAACGGCTCCTCCTCGCGTCCCAGCGTGGGATCGAGCCGCTCGTCGACGTCGACGAAAATTTCGCGTTCGACGTTTTCTAAACACGAATCGCACGGGCCCTCCGCACGCGCTTCGACGCTTCCGTCGAGCACGAGCATTCGGTCGGCGCATCGCAGTTCCAGATGCACCCGCGCCGGCTCCGGAAAAGCGACCCCTTCGAACGGTTCGATCGGTACCTCGTCGTCGACTAGCATAAGCTGGCGCCCGCCGGCGAGGAGACCTGCGATGTCGACTTTATACGAACGAGCCATGACACCAACGCGACTGCAGTATGAGGGCCCCGCCACCGGGCGGGGCCCACTACAACTTGCACATTTTAGAACCCCGCGTCTCTCCTTGTCAAACTCCGCCGTCTGAGGGATGAGACCCTCGCTATGAATATCGATCCGATTGCCTCGCGACTCGCGACCCAGGGCGTGGCCTACGCACCCGAGATCGCGGGCGCCGCGCGCCGCCATGGCCTGGACCCCGAACTGCTGGCGGCGGTAGCCGCCCAAGAGACCGGCGGCCCGGACAGCAACGCCGGCCACAACGTCGTCGGGGACGGCGGTCACGGCCGTGGCATCTTCCAGATCGACGACCGTTGGCACGCCTTTGCGAGCACGCCGGCGGCGATGAAGCCCGGCCGGAACGCCGACTATGCCGCCGGGATGATCTCGGGCCTGCTGTCACGCTACAAGGGGAACGTCCACCAAGCGCTCTCCGCCTATAACGCCGGCAGCCCGTCCGCGACCGGAACGGAAACGCGCTGGAAGGATGGGCGGCAGCTCGGCTATGCCGACTCGGTCCTGGCGCACTATAACCGGCTGACCGGTACCTCGCCGGCTCCGGTCGCGGCCGCGGGTCC
>DATCGB010000111.1:0-7497 GCA_036509155.1 Candidatus Tumulicola sp.
CTCAGTGGCCGCGATCGCGCCCCCGGCCGCCCGCCGAGCGACCTCGAGCGAACCCGGACCGACCGCGACGTCGCCCGTCGACAGGTAGCGGGGCTGCGTCAGCGCGCCGATTTCGCGCTTTACGAGTTCGAGGTAGGCGGCTGTGTGGACGCGCAGGATTTCGTCGTCACCGGCATCGCGCGCCTCAACTTCTTGCGAGAGCAGCCCGTCGGCCCGTAAACGCGAAGCGACCACCTCCACTCGGCCGGGCGATTCCGGGTGCCCCAGGCCGCGAAGGTGGTCGCCGTAGATGGCGTCGGTAACGAACTTCAGTGCGTGTGTTTCGCTGCCGGCTTGCACGGCCCGGCGGCCGAATTCTTGACGTTCGTGTATTCCTTGGTTCCTTTGCGCATCATCGGCAGCAGGCGCTTATACGCGGCGACCGCCTTCGTGCACTGATTGGCGCTCTGATACGATTTCGCCGCGATGTACAGCAACGGCGGATTCTGGTCCAGGAAACCATGCGCGTTTCTATCGAGCGCGTCGAAAATTTGCGCCGCCTCTTTGTATTTTTTCAGCTCGTAGTCCGCCCCCGCGACGCAGCTGAGCGTATCGGGCGAGCGCTGGATCTCGAAGCTCTTACCGCACGAATCGCGCGCCCCAGTGTAGTTATGGGTCTGCGAATAGGCTTGCCCGAGCAGCGCGAAGCCCTGCGCGTCGGGCGAGATTTGAGTGTAGTGTTTCAGGTATCCGACGCTGTCGTTCGCTTTGCCGTTTTGCATGGCGATCTCGCCCATTCCTAAAAGGGCCGGCCCGTTTTGCGGGTCGAGCGCGAGCGCCGCCTGCAGCTTGGCCGTAGCTTTGTCCCACTGGTGTTGTTGCGCGTAATAGAGTCCGTAGGCAACGAAGCCGCTGGGAACCTTCGGAAACTGCGTGATGGCTTGGGTTAGGATCGCTTCACCCTGTGCGTTCTTTTTTTCGCTAATGAAATAGTCGGCCTTACGCACCATGATTTGGGTTTTCTGATCGTCGCTGGCGGCCGCGACGATCGCGTCGTCGTACGCCGCCGTCGCCTGCGCGTCGTCGTGCTGCTTGGCGTAGAGATCCGCTTTGTACACCAGCGCCTGAACGCTCTTGGGGTCGATCATGAGCGCCCGATTGATCGTCTGCAGCGCCATCGGAATGTTATTCTGCTGCGCGTACGTCGTCGCGATCTGATAGATCGGCGACGCGTCCTTGGTATTGAGCTGATACGCGGCTTCGAACTGCGCGCGCGCGTCGTCAAACTTTTGTTCGGCCGCATACACGCTGCCGAGCGTCATAAGGGCGGCCGGCTGGGTCTTGTTGAAGGTTACGGCGCGTTTGGCCACGCGTTCGGCGTCCGCGGCTCGATTCGCCTTAAGGTAGATGTCGGCCAACTGCGCGAGCACGCCCATGTTCGTGGGGTCGAGATTGGAAGCTTGCTCGAGATCGTACATCGCCGCGCGCCCATTTCCGAGCTGTTCTTGCGCGAATCCGTCGTAGTAATAGACCTGCGCGGTTTTGTCGCCGACTTGCAGCAGGTGTTGGGTCAGCTCGACCGTGAGATCCGGGCGACTGATCGCCAGAAACTGGGCCGCTAGCTCCGACATCGCCTGCTGATCGTTAGGATTGGCCTTCAGCTTTGCCTGAAGGCGCGGAATCGCTACGCTCGGCGGTTCGGGGCTAGCCGTCGGCAACGCCGACGGCGACGGGGACGGGCTCGGCGTCGACGATTTTCCGCCAAAGAGTCCGGCTTGCGCGCTCGGCGTGGTGGCAGCAAACGCGGCGACCGCGCAGCCGATCGCGACGATGGCGGTGAGGGCGAATCTTTTCATATGTCCTTTATTGTTGCTCATGCTTTGGCGGCTTCGATCAGTTTGGTCAGTTCGGGAACGATTTGGAAGGCGTCGCCGACGACCAGAAGGTCCGAGAATTCGGCAATCGCTGCGGCGGCATCCTTATTAATCGAAACGATCGTGCCCGACGAACGCATTCCGACTTTGTGCTGAATCGCACCCGAAATACCGACCGCGATGTAGAGGTTGGGTGTGACGGTCTTTCCCGTTTGCCCGATCTGAAGGTTATACGGCACCCAGCCGGCGTCGGCCGCCGCACGCGACGCGCCGACCGCGCCGCCGAGCGCGTGTGCCAGCGGTTTCAACATCGTCTCGAAAGGTTCCGGTCCGCCGAGCCCTCGCCCGCCCGCGATGACGACCGGAGCTTCCTCTAGCGCGAGTTCGCCCGAGCCCTCTTCGACGTCACGTTCGATAGCGGCGGCGTAGGTTTTGCCGGACGGTTTCTCAAGCGGCTCCAGGGTCGCGCCCGGGCCACCCGGCGCGGCCGCAAAAGCACTCGGCCGTATGGTGGCGATTCCGTAGTCGCCCGGCTTGATGGCGCACACGGTTATCACGGCCCCGCCCATCTTCGGCGCGACGCACTCGACCGCTCCGTTGCGGACGCTGAACTCGGTTACGTCGGCAGCGATCCCGGCATCGAGCCGGGCAACCAGCCGGCCCGCGACGTCGCGTCCGGACAACGTGTTGGGAATCAGGATGAGCGAGGGGCCGGCCGCCCGGGCAGCGGCTTCCACGTAGTCGACGACGGGATCCAACAGGAACCGGTCGACGTCGCCATCTTCATTGAAGTGGACGGCGTCGAGCGGATAGCTTTTGAGTTGTTCGGCGAGTTTGGCGGCACCGGCGCCGACCACGACGGCATGCGCCTGGCCGCCGAGCGCGTCGGCGAGTGCGCGCGCCTGCGTCGCCATCTCGAACGTCACCTTACGCGTGTCACCATTGCGGTGCTCGGCGTAAACGATCACGTTTTTCACCGCTACACCAGCTTCTTTTCGCGGAGGAAATCGAAGATCGCCTGGGCACCGGCAGCCCCGTCGGCGGCCTCGACCACGCGGCCTTTGCCGCGCGGCGGCGGCGGTGCAAACGACTCCAGCGCCATCTTCGATCCGTCCGTACCGACCGGACGTTCGAGGCCGAGGTCGGCAAGCGTCAGCGTCGCGAGCGTCTTTTTCTTCGCGCCCATGATGCCTTTGAGCGATGCGTAGCGGGGCTCACCGAACGTCAGTGCGGTCGTCAGCAGCGCCGGAAGCGGTCCGTGCACGACTTGATACCCGCTGTCGGTTTCGCGCTCGACCTGGAGTTTGCCATCGACGATATCGGCCTTGCGTGCGTTGGTAACGCACGGCAGGCCAAGATGCTCGGCCAGCGCTCCGGGAACGGCACCCGTGCTTCCGTCGTCGGTCAAGCCGCCGACGATCAGCAGGTCGAAGCCGGATTTCTCGAGCGCACGCGCCATCGCGTATGCGGTTGCCCAAACGTCGCTTCCCTCCAAACCCGCATCGGTGAGGAAGATCGCCTCGTCGGCGCCCATCGCTAAGGCCTTACGCAGCGTTTCTTTCAGCGCTTCGGGGCCCATACTGAAAACGACGACGGTCGCATCGCCGCCGGCACGCTCTTTTAACTGCAGAGCGGCCTCGAGTGCGTATTCGTCGTAGGGGTTGAGCACCGTCTCGGCGGCGGAGCGCACCAAACGTTTGGTCGCCGGATCGATCCGCTTTTCGGCGTTCGGGTCCGGTACGAGCTTTACCGTTACCACGATCTTCACGTGGACTAGCGACCTCCGAAAAAGGGGGGACGTGGAAAAGAACCTGGCGCTATTGGTCCCCTCCCAGGAGAGGACCTGCCCGGCTCTGATAAATCTAATAGGACGCTAACTCGCCCCGGGCCGCGGCACGCGGCGGGCGCGCAGGTACTGATTCGGGACGAACGGTTCGCCGCCGACCGCATCGGCGGCGTCCCAAGCCCACCGCGGATCTCGCAGAAAGCCGCGCGCCAGCGCGACGAAGTCGGCGTCACCTTCGGCCACGATGCGCTCGGCCATGTGCGGATCGACGATCGCACCGATCGCGATCGTCGCAACCCCCGCGTCGCGTCGAATGTCGCGCGCAAATCCGACTTGATACCCCGGACGTGCGTCGATTTGCTGTGCCGGGCTAAGCCCGCCGCTCGAGCAATCGACGAAGTCGCAGCCGCGGCGCCCGAGTTCGGCCGAAAAAATCGTCGCTTCGTCGGGGTTCCAGCCGCCCTCGACGTAATCCGTCGCGGATATCCGAACGCCCAGAGGCAGCGCCTGCGGCCAGGCGGCGCGTGCGGCCTCGAAGAGTTCCAGCGGAAAGCGCATCCGCTCCGCTAACCCTCCGCCGTATCCGTCGGTACGCTGGTTGGAAAGCGGCGAAAGGAATTCGTGCGCCAGATACCCGTGCGCGAAGTGCAGCTCGATCGCATCGACGCCCAGCCGCACGCATCGCCGCACCGCCGAGACGAAATCGTCGCGCACCTTCTGCAGGCCGGCATCGTCGAGGGCTTGGGGGATGGCGGCGTTTTCGTCGTACGGGACCGCCGAGGGCGCGAGCGGCGTCCACGCGCGCTCGTCGAGCACCGGACCGCCCCCCTGCCAGGGCGGCAGCGTCGAGGCTTTGCGACCGGCGTGTGCGAGCTGGACGCCGATCTTACTGCGCGTCCACTCGCGCAGAAAGCTCACGACGCGCGCTATTCCGGCTTCGTTTTCGTCGCTGTAGAGGCCTAGGCAGTCCGGCGTGATGCGACCCTCCGGGCTGACGTGCGTCGCTTCGAAAAAGACCAAGCCCGGACCGGAAAGTGCCAGGTGCCCGAGGTTCACCACGTGCCAGTCGCAGGCCGTGCCGTCGCTGGCCGAATACTGGCACATCGGTGAGACGACGATGCGGTTCTCGAAACGCACGCTCCGCAGCTCGATCGGCGAAAACAGTTGTCCGCTCATAACGTGTCCATCAAACCTTTTTCAAAACGCGCCGGTTGCGGACGCGGGCCGAAAGGTTCGAACTTCCGGCTTGAGAACTCGAAGCGCATGAAAGTTCGCAGCATGCTCGTCGCCGCGGCGCTGGCCGCGTGTTCCGCAGCCGTCCTCAGCGCGCCCGCCGCGGCGGCCGCGACGACGCCGGTCAGCCTCGTTTTGGACGCCACCCAAGCCTCCCGCGGAATCATGTTCGCGCACGAACGAATCCCGGTGACGCCGGGCCCGTTGACGCTCGTCTACCCCAAGTGGATTCCCGGCGAGCACGGCCCGACCGGGCCGCTCAACGATTTGGCCGCCTTGCGCGTTACGGCCGGCGGCAGCCCGCTGGACTGGCGGCGTGACGCGGTCGACCTCTACGCCTTTCACGTGACCGTGCCGCCCGGGGTGCAGACCCTCGACGTCGATTTCGACGTGCTGCTCAACGCGCCCGGCGATACGATGTCGACCCGCTCGCTGGCGATCGTCAACTGGAATCGCGTGCTGTTGTATCGCGACGGCGCGAACTCCCACGAGTACCTCGTAAAGCCGTCGATCGAACTGCCGCCGGGCTGGGATTACGCCACCGCGCTGCGCGACGGCGTGAAGACCGGCAGCCGCATCGACTTTGCGACCACGCCGCTCAACATGCTGGTCGACTCCCCGCTCGATTTGGGCCGCTACGTCAAGAAATGGGACCTCTGGAAAGATGGCGCTGCGTTCGTGCAGCTCGACGCGTTTGCCGATTACCCGCAAGATCTCGACGTCCCCGAGTCGTTGCTAAATGCGTATCGGCGCGTACCCGCCGAGGCGTTTGCGATGTATGGATCGCACCACTTTCTCGACTATCATGCCCTGCTCACCTTGAGCGATCAGGTCGGCTATCAAGGCATCGAGCATCACCAGTCGAGCGATAACCGCGCTCCCGACGATTTTCTGACCGAACCTTCCGAGTCGCTCTCGGGAGGCGATCTCATTACGCACGAATTCTCGCACTCATGGAACGGCAAATACCGGCGCCCGGCAGATCTCACCACGCCGAATTTTCAAGTCCCGATGAAAACCGACTTGTTGTGGGTCTACGAGGGCATGAACCAGTATCTGGGAGACCTGCTCTCTTTTCGATCCGGCATTCGCGAACCCAAGGTGTACCCGGAATATTTGGCCACGGTGTATGCCGACATGGATACGGAGTCCGGCCGGTCGACGACGCCGATCATCGATCTTACGACCGGCGCGCCGTATTTTTACAACGCGCGCGGAATCTATGGGTCGATTCGCCGCAACGCCAACGACTTCTACACCGAAGGCGAGCTGGTGTGGCTTGACGTCGACACGATCGTCCGCGCGCGCTCGCACGGCGCACGCTCGCTCGACACGTTCCTGCATCGCTTTACCGAGCCGACGACGACGGGTCCCATTACCGTCACGTACGCGCGCGAGCAGGTCGAGGCGCTGCTCGGCGGCGTCGAACCGTACGACTGGCACGCGTTCTTCGAGCGATACGTCTATCATCCAACGACCCACCCGCCGACCGACGAACTCGCGCGGGCCGGCTGGAAGCTTGCGTACACCTCCAAGCCCAACGAGTTCATCGCCGCCAGCCAGGCATCCGACCACGAGACGGTCGGCTGGTATGCGTACGGCGCAAACATCTCCGCCAAGGGCAGCGTGCGCGACGTCCGCACGAACTCGCCCGCGTGGAAAGCCGGGCTCGTCCCGGGCATGTCGATCCTGGCGGTCAACGGCCAACAGTTCGATTCGGACTCGCTCGACTACGCGCTCGAGAACGCGCGGCACTCGAGCGCGCCGATTGCGCTGATCGTCACGCAAACCGGCTGGTATCAAACTCTCTCGCTAGACTACCACGACGGCATCCGCTATCCGCATCTGGAGCGCGTCGAGGGAACCCCCGACATGCTCGCCGCGATTACCGCGCCCCACGCGAAATAGCCCGACGCCACGCGACAGCGCCGGCGATTACGCTGCAGATCGGGATAAGATTCATCGAGGGCATTTGCGGGTAAAACGGCAAGCGAGCGACTCGGCTTAGAGACGCGAGTGGGGTTTATCTGCGTGACATTTCGACGTGCCGTCCTTGAACGAAACTGAGCTGGAGCGGCTCTGGAACGCCGCAAATTCCATAAAAGGTTTTCCGCCGATCGCCGACGCCATGCCGCAACTCATTTGGACGGCAGCGCCGGACGGAACCATCGAGTACTTCAACCGGCGGTGGAGCGAGTACACCGGACACACGTTGAACGACGCGGTCGGAGACGGCCGCATCGGTGACGTCGTTCACCCCGACGACGTAGACGAAATGTGGTCCCGCTGGAAGGCTTCGGTGGCAACCGGCGCACCCTACGAAATTGAGTATCGTCTTCGCGGCGCTGCGGACAACCGTTATCGCTGGTTTCTTAGCCGCGCGGTCCCGCTCTACGACAAGGACGGCAAAATCTCACGTTGGATCGGGACGGCGACCGATATCGAAGAACGGCTGCAGTCGCGCGACCGCTTGAGCTTCATGGTCGACGCGGGCAGCATTTTCGCACCTACTTACGACGTCGATACGGTCTGCAAAGTTCTGGCCGAGCTGACGGTCTCACATTTCGCCGACTGGGCATTCGTCACGTTGGCTCGAGACGGCGGTTTCATAAATGCCGCCGTGGC
>DATCGB010000112.1:0-2727 GCA_036509155.1 Candidatus Tumulicola sp.
GCGAAGCCGCCAAACTTTTCGAACGCTTCAGCACACCCGATATCGCCGCGTTCGCGGCTACCGAAGCCGCAGACCGGGCCGTGCGGGCGCTTGGCCTTCAAGTTCTCGACGATTTATGTGCCGCCGGCGATCACTACGCCATGCAACTGGCGGAAGGTATACGTCGAGGTCGAATCTCAGGTCCGTAGGAGCCCGAACGTGCCGGCGACGAAAAAACGACGCCCCAATGTGACGCACGGAAAGGAATGCGATGCACACGAACCGACGCTGATCGCGTTGGGGCGGTAAATAGACGCGAGCCGGCGTGCCGACCCGCGTCTATTAGGCGTTTCCGCCGGAACTGGAAGTTCGAACCTGTTTTAGAACACGGCGTTGGGGGAGTCGCTGACGCCTTCGGCGGCCGAGAGGCCGTTGCCGCTTCCGAGCGTCGTGACGAGCGTGCCGGACGGATATTTGTAGACCGTGACGGTTTTGCTTCCAAAATTTGCATCGAACAGTAAGGTTTCGGCTTTGTTCAACGAGTCGTGGAAGGGATCGGTCAGCCCGCTTACCAGCACGGTGGCGGTCGTGTAGGGCGGTGCGATCACGGCGATCGAACCCGTCTGATCGTCGGCGATCAGGTTGCCCTTCTTGTCGATAACCAAGCCGCCGGGAGAACCGACCGTTACGGACAGCGGCGTCGCAGTCGTCTTGCCTCCCTTAAACTCTTCGAACCCGCCGTTGAAGTTCGTGTTGAAGAACGCGACGAACAAATTGTTGTGAGCGTCGACCGCGATGCCTTCAGGACCCTGACTTACGGTGTATTGCTTGACGATTTTGTCGTTGCACTGCTTGTACTTATCGACGTAGCCGGGATTATTGAGGTTGTTGAAGTCGGCGATGTAGACGTTGCCCTTACCATCGGTCGTTACGTTGATCGGGTCGACGAGCCCGCTTGCGTACGTGCACTTCGGAGACGAGCTGCCGGGCGCGTACTCCGTCACGTTCTTGCCCAGTACGTTTGCGACGTACAGATTACCGGCTTTATCCACCCAAAGTCCATCGGAGTCGTCGATTCCGTTGGTGATCGCTCCGACGTTTTGATACGTCTTGTTCTTGAGGATCTGTACGGTCCCGCCGCCATCGGAGACGAACAAGTCTTTTGCGGGCACCGCCTGCGGCTGAACCCGGCTAATTACGGCGGCGGGCTGAAGAGCGGCGTACCGTGTGTCGACGCCCGAACGAAGGATAAAGGCGTGAGACGAGCGCGACTGCGCCGGCGCGACGCCTGAGCCGGGAAGTCCCGACGTGAGGCCCGGCGACTGGCCGTTGGAACATCCGGCGAACAGAACAGCCGCACCGCCGGCGATCGCCAGCCCTAGAGCAAAACTGAAACGCATGAATCGTGCCTCCTAAAGTGTGGGTGGGTAACGGGGACGATGATTATAAGCCCTCTTGTATTGTGGGTCAAACCGAGTGCGCCGGAACCCTTGCTTTCCGTAGCGCTTTGTGTTACAAAGTCATTAGCTTTGCATAGCAAAGTTTAGGAGAAGCATGGAGTTCCAACGTGCGATTTCGGACCTTGCGGAGGTCCGCGATCGGCTCGCCCATCTCCAACGATTTGAAGGCTACTCGGGCCCCGCAGCCGCCGCCAGCGGCGTCGTTGCGCTCGTGGCCGGGTGCGTGCAGTTTTGGTTGGCGCCGATGCCTCGAGATCCGGCCGCGTTTCACGCCTACGTCGTCATTTGGATAACGTGCTTGGCGGTCGCGCTGGTGCTTAACTACGGCACGGTCGCTGCATGGGCGCTGAAGAACCGCGGTCCGGGGGCCCAAAGCCAGTTTCGCTCGGCCGCGCGCTCGATCGCTCCGAGCGTCGTGCTCGGCGGCGCGTTAAGCTTGGCGCTAGTCGAACATTCCGCGTTCGGGCTGTTGCCCGGTACGTGGTTCGCGGTGTATGCGGTCGGCTTGTTCGCATCGCGCGGCGTGATTCCCGAATCGACGTTGGGTGTGACGCTCGCCTTCAGCGCGCTCGCGCTGCTGTTTCTCGTTACGCCGCTGGCGCCGTTGGCGCTCGCTTGGTGGGTCATGCCGATCGGGTTCGGATTCGGTCAGATCGCCATCGGATTTTTGATTTGGCAGGGACGGGCGTCGTGAGCAATCCCGTCGAGGCGCCGTTCTCGTATCCCGGCCTGGAGCGAATCTTTCACGAACGTGGCCGGCTGGCGATCTGCACGTGTCTGATCGCGCACCCCGCCGGCCTCAGCTTTACCGAACTTCAAGCCGCTTGCGATCTCACCGACGGCAATCTTAACCGGCACGTGCACGCACTGGCCGATCTGGGCATCGTCACGACGGAAAAACAGCGTGGTTCGGGTCGTTCGCTGACCGTGTACCGCATCACCAAACGCGGCCGTCAGCGTTTCCTCGCGTACGTGGACGAACTGGAATCCGTCGTTCGCGACGTTCACGAGCGTTCGCGGGCGAGCGCGGCGCACGGAACGCTGGCGACGACGTGATCCCCAAACACGTGGCGATCATCATGGACGGCAACCGGCGCTGGGCGCAGTCACGCGGTCTGCCGATCGCGTGCGGCTATCGGCGCGGCGTATCGACCTTGCGCCGAATCCTCCGCGCGGCACGCCGTATGGACGTTCGCGTCGTCACGGCCTACGCGTTTTCCGAAGAAAATTGGAGCCGTCCGCCGGCCGAAGTCGGCATCTTGATGAATCTGTGTGCGCGCGCGGCGCG
>DATCGB010000113.1:0-3305 GCA_036509155.1 Candidatus Tumulicola sp.
CGGCGCCGCATGCGACGTTCCAGCGGCTGGACGGCGGCGCGTTTCGGGTTGCCGACCAGCGCGGGCGGCTGCTGTTTCTCGACTTTTACGCGTCGTGGTGCGAACCGTGTAAGATCGAGCTGCCGCTGGTGACGTCGTGGGCGCGAAACCACCCCGATGCGACGGTCGTTCCGGTCGACGTCGGCGAACCGCGCGCCGTCGTGCGGGCGTTCGCCCGCAAGTACGGGTTAAAGAACGTCGCGTTCGATCCAGGCGGCGACGCCCACGCGTTTTTTTCGATCGATGGATTTCCGACGGTAGTGGTCGTGGACCCGGCCGGCCGCATCCGCGCCAAGTGGCAAGGCTTGAATCCGGCCATCGCCATGGCAATGAGCAACGCCGAGCAAACGCTGGTCATGCCCGAACGCTAGCCGCTGCTAGCGGCCTTTCCACTGCGGCTTGCGCTTTTCGAGAAACGCGCCGGTGCCCTCTCGAATGTCTTCGGTGTCGACCAGGGTGCCGAACTCGAGCGCCTCGAGTTCGAGCGCGTCGTCGATCGAGAGATGCGCGCCGTTGTTGATGACGCGTTTGCAGGCGGCGATCGCCAGCGGCGCTTTCGCAGCGATGACGGCGGCGATGCGCTTGGCTTCGGTCATGAGTTCGGCCGGCGGCACCACCTTTTGCACCAAGCCGATGCGCAGCGCTTCGCGCGCGTCGATCGTCTCGCCGGTCAGGCAGAGATAGGCCGCCATGCCCTTGCCGATCAGCCGCGTGGTGCGCTGCGATCCGCCGTAACCGGGTATCAGCCCGAGGTTGACTTCGGGTTGTCCGAACTTGGCGTTTTCGGCAGCGATCAAAATGTCGCCGGCCATCGCGAGTTCGCAGCCGCCGCCCAGAGCAAAGCCGTTAATCGCCATGATGACGGGTTTACGCAGACGTTCGATCTGGCGCGTCAACGCCTGGCCCCGGCGGGCTTGATCGGCGCCGCTTCCGGCGCTGCCCAGCGCATTGAGTTCGGAAATGTCGGCTCCCGCCGCAAACGCCTTTTCACCGGCGCCCGTCACGATGACGGCCCGAACGTCGGGATCGGCCTCGAGTTCCGAAAGCGCCTGCGATACCTCGGCCAACAGTTGCGTGCGCAGCGCGTTGAGAACGTTCGGACGGTTGAAGGTGATGATGCCAACCGGCGGTGCGACCTCGACGAGAACGTCTTGGTAGGCAGTCGCGTTACGCATAGTCGTAAAATCCCTGGCCGCTCTTGCGGCCGTGGCGGCCGGCCAACACCATGCGTTTGAGCAGCGGCGGTGCGGCCATCATCGGGTCTTTGAACTCGTCGAACATAATTTCGGCGATGTAGTACGTCGTGTCGAGTCCGACAAAGTCGAGCAGCTCGAACGGGCCCATCGGATAGCCGCATCCCAGTTTCATGCCTTTGTCGATGTCTTCTTTGGTGGCTAGACCCCCTTCGAGCAGCCGGATTGCGTAGAGCAGGTACGGCACGAGCAGCCGGTTGACCACGAAGCCGGGCGTGTCTTGAGCCAGAATCGGCTCCTTGCCCAGCCGCTTGGCGAACGCAAAGAGCGCGTCGATCGTCGGCTGGGTCGTTGCGATGGTCTTCACGACTTCGACCAGTTTCATGATCGGCACGGGATTGAAGAAGTGCAGGCCGGCAACTTTGTCGGGGCGTTTGGTTTTCGCGGCGAGTTCGATAACGCAGAGGCTCGACGTGTTCGTGCACAGGATCGCGTGCGGCGCGAGCAGTTCGTCCAACCGTTGGAAAAGCGCGGTCTTGGTCGCGACGTTTTCGACGATCGCTTCGACGATCAGATCGCAGTCCTTCATACCGGCGACGTCGGTGGTGGGGCGGATCCGCGCGGCGGCGGCGTCGCGTTCGGCTTGCGAAAGCCGGCCTTTTTCGACGAATTTGTCGAGCGACTTGGCGATGGCACGAATCCCGCGGTCGAGCGGCGTCTGTGCGACCTCCATGAGTACGACGTCGAAGCCGGCGGTGGCGCACGTTTGCGCGATGCCGCTCCCCATCAAGCCGGCGCCGCAGACGCCGACGGTGCGGATCTCAGACACGAAATTCCCCCTTTGGAAAAGTTATCTGGAGTAAGCTTATGATTTGATAAAGGGCGCAGGTCCATTCGTTGCGGTGCGGGGAAGTCACCTCTGCGGGCTACGGGCCGGCCGATTAGGCCGGCCGCTCGGGCCTGCCGCTTTTTTGAATATGGGGAGACCAAGTGCGGATCGCGTATCACGAGGCCTTGGAGGGGACGCGACTCGACGTCGTACGGCTCGGCGCGCTCGTCGGAGACGCGATCCGCGTCGCCGTGGACGCGCTCAACAGTCGCGACGCCGCCGCCGGAGCGCGGGTCGTCGCCGGTGACGACGTCGTGGACGACCTGCGCCGGCGCGTGGAAGCCAACTGCATCGAGCTGATTTGGCGCCAGCAGCCGGTTGCCGGCGAGCTGCGCGAGATCGCGGCGATGCTCGAAATTGCGACCGACCTGGAACGCATCGGCGACTACGCCGTCGACATCGCGAAGAACGCGATCAAACTTTCCGACCAGGCGATGCGTCCGCAGAAAGTCGAGATCGACCGCATCGCGGGCGTCGCCCACGCCATGCTGCTGGACGCCATGCGCGCGTACACCGAGCGCAGCGCCAACCTCGCCAGCGACGTGATCGATCGCGACGATCAGGTCGATAAGCTGTACAAACGCAGCATCAAGCTGCTGCAAGAGGAGATGCGCACCGATCCGGATATCGTCCGGCCCGGAACCCGCTACCTTTTCGTGCTGGCGTCGCTCGAGCGCGTCGGCGATCGCGCCGGCAACATCGCTTGGCACACGAAGGACATGATCGGCGCCGAGTGAGCACGCCGCTCCCGCGCGACGAATTCGCCGTCACGCAACGGTACGCGTATCTCAACCACGCAGCCGCCGGCGCGCTGCCGGCGTCGTCGGTCGCTGCAATCGAAGCCTTCGCACGCGCGCATGCCGACGCGGGCGTGCTCGGAACGTATCCGTACGACGCGCGAATGCCCGAGTACCGCGAACGAATCGCGCGCTTCATCGGGGCGAGCGGCCGCGAGATCGCCACGATCGCCAGTACCAGCGCGGGCGCCAACATCGTCGCGCGCGGCATCGACTGGCGGCCGGGCGACGGCGTTCTGCTCTGCGACAACGAGTTTCCGTCCAATGCCGTACCCTGGGTAGCGCTGCGCGCGCGCGGCGTGGACGTTCGATTTGTTTCCACCGCCGGGGAGCGGCTCACTCCCGACGTATTGCGGCGCGAACTGACCTCGCGAACGCGAGTGGTGG
>DATCGB010000114.1:0-8116 GCA_036509155.1 Candidatus Tumulicola sp.
AAACCCGCCGTCGGCGGCCCCCGCGTCGGCGATCTGGTCTTCTTCGAAACCTATACCGAAGGCGTTTCGCACGTCGGCATCTACCTGGGCAACGGCAAGTTCGTTCATGCCAGTTCGAGCCACGGCGTCATGGTCAGCAAGCTTTCGGAGTCGTATTGGAAGTCGCGTTACGTCGGCGCCAAACGCCTCATCGCCTCGCGCTAACCGGTTAAAACCAACGCCGTTCGCCGGATCGAACCCAACGCTTGACAGGGGTCATAACCCGCAAGCGATAATCTGCCTTGCCGCCGGACCCACACTGGGGTGTCGCCAAGCGGTAAGGCAACGGACTTTGACTCCGTCATACGTTGGTTCGAATCCAGCCACCCCAGTTTCCCAATGGATAACGCGCAAGCGGGGAGCGCTGCACGCGTGAGCGTTCGCAGTTCGTCGACGTTGCACGTTACCAACGGCGACTCGGTAATGTACGTTTTCAAGAAAGCGGGAATTCTCGGAACCCACCTCGCGTGGCGCGACGCGCTCTACGAGGGGCCGGTGCCGGCCGGGCTGACGCTCGAAGAAATGAGCGTCGTCCGGGCGCAGTACGCGGCCCGGCGCGGATTCGGAAACCCGATTAAGGTCAACCACGACTTTGAAACCCGCGACGCCGAGGTGCGCAAAGCCGGCGAATTTCGCGAGGTCGTGCTTTGGTTCGAACACGATCTGTACGATCAGTTGCAGATTCTGCAGGCGCTGACGTCGCTCGAGGAGCTGGCTCTCGAACCGGGTCGCGTCGCATTGGTTCAGAGCGATCACTATCTCGGCATGATGACGGCTGAAGAACTTTCACCGCTGCTCCCCCGGCGGCGGACGGCGACGGCGGCGACCTTTACGTCGGCTCGCCGCGCTTGGCAGCGCTTTACCTCGCCGTCGCCGGCCGACGTGTTTGCCGCCGCTCAAGAGGACGCGATTGGCTTGCCCTTTTTGCGGGCCGCACTTCAGCGGCTTTGCCAAGAGTATCCACGCAAAGGGGACGGACTGTCGCGCTCGCAGCGCCACGCCCTGGAGGCCGTCGCGCAAGGGCCGGCCTCAAACGACGACTTGTTCGTCCGCGCGCAGGGACGCGAGGAAGCCGGTTTCTTAAGCGATGCGGGATTCGTTAAGATCTTGGAAGATCTGCGGGACGAGCGGGCGCCATTGGTTGCGGGCGAGCCGGGCGCGCTCGGGTTGACCGAGCTCGGGCGCAAGGTGCTCGCGGGCGATGCCGACTGGCTCGACTCGTATCCGCTCGACCGCTGGATTGGCGGCGTGCACCTGACGCCCTCGCAGATCGTGCGTTGGGACGAAGACGCGGCGCGGCTCGTGGAGCAGAAGCCGCCGGCATGAATGCGCGCGAACTCGTTGACGAACTCATATCCGCCTGGCGCTCGAACGACGCGCAGCGCGCTGCCGCGTTCTTCGCCCCCCAGGGCCACTACCACGAAAGCGGCCGCGAGCCGGTTGCCGGACGGGATCGAATTGCGGAGCATTTCACGCGTTTTTTTCGCGACGGGCCGCCCTGGCGCTTTGAGGTCGACGACGTACTCGTGGACGGCGACCGCGCCGCGGTGGCGTTCAGATTCGCCGTCAAAGGCGACGGCCAACCGTGGCGCGAACGCGCTGGGTGTGCTTGGATACGGCTGGCCGACGGGCTCGTCGACGAGTGGCGAGAATACTATGGCTGAGGAGAATCGTTAGCGCATGTCCCACGACGAACTGAGCATCGATCTAAAGTCGGAAAATCACGGCGAAACCTTGGTGTTTAAGTTGCGCGGCAGTCTCGACATAGCGACCTCGCCGACGGTGCGCGCGGCTTTGAGCGATGCCACCGAAAAGGGGACGAAAGATATTATCGTCGACCTTACGCACCTTGAGTTCTTGGATTCCACCGGTTTGGGCGCGCTGATCGGTGCTCACCGGCGCGCGGCCGAGCACGGCGGATCGCTGCGTTTGATCGTCAGCGAAGGATCGATCGCGCGGCTTCTCAACATTACCGGCCTGATTCGCGTGTTGGCGGTGTTCCACACGCTTGAGGATGCGCTGAGCAATCAAGGGCGCCTTACCGCAACCGTCTAACGGCACGCTAGAAGTTTTTCGACGAGTAAGCATCGTCGAGCAGCTCGACGACGTGCTTGACCGTCGCGTCATATCCGGCGGTCCGCAACCCCGCGGCGACCTGAAGGGCACAGCCCGGATTCGCGGTTGCGACGATCCGCGCGCCGGTGCGCGTGACGTTGGCGACTTTGCGCTTTTGCAGTCGGGTCGCCATATCCGGCTCGGTGAGATTGTAGATCCCGGCACTCCCGCAGCAAACCGAGCTTTCTTCCATCTCGACCAAACGCAGGCCCGGAATAAGCTGGAGCAGCCGGCGGGGAGCCGCGCTGACGCGCTGCGCGTGAGCCAGGTGACACGGCTCTTGGTACGTCACGGTCGCATCGATTCGTCCGGCCGGCGGCGCCAGTTCCATCGCGTCGAGTACTTCGGTGACGTCGCGTACGCGCTGCGAAAACCGGTGAGCGCGGGGCCCCCATTCGGGGTCGGCCGCAAAGTACTGGGAATATTCCTTCAGCGCCGACCCGCACCCGGCGGCGTTGACGACGTAGACGTCGGCCGCGCTTCGTTCGAAGGCGTCGATGTTGCGCTTGGCCAGTTCGCGGCCGAAGTCCATCTCGCCGGCGTGAACGGCGATCGCGCCGCAGCAGCCTTGGTTCGCCGGAACGACGACCGACAGTCCCGCGCGCTGCAGCATCCGCACGGTCGCCTCGTGAACGTGCGGGAAGGCCACCTGCATGATGCAGCCGACGTGCAAAAATGCGAGGCCTTGCGGGCGTGCCGTTTCGAAGCGCTGGCCGCGCGCGAAAAAGAAGCGATTCGGAATTTTTGGGGCGAGCCGAGCGGCCTTCCCGAGTCCGAACAGGCCCGCCAGCGACGTCAGACCGGTGCTTTGCGCGACGCGTAACGCGCGGGCCGCCGAGCGCAGCAGATTGAGGCGCGCGAAGAGCGTATGCAGCAGCAAGCGGCGCAGCGTGCGCGCCGGCGGCCCATCGGCCGGGGCCTGCGCTCGCCGGATCTGGGTGCGGGCGGCCTCCACCAGTCCGCCGTAGGCAACCCCCGAGGGGCATACGGCCTCGCATGCGCGGCAATCGAGGCATTCGGCCATCTGCCCGACGAAGCCGTCGCTGAGCAGGTCGAGGCGTCCTTCGGCGACCGCCTTAATGAGACTTATCCTGCCTCGCGGGCCCGAGGTTTCCGTCATGGTTTCGAGGTAGGTAGGGCAAGTCGGCAGGCACAGTCCGCAACGGATGCATTGGTTAAAGACGTCCGCCGACGGTTGGTCGGCTCCGCTGAACCCTAACGGTGCCGGCTCTATCATGCAGGCGAGCTTTCGCCCCGCATGTCCGCAAGTTCTTCCGCTCGAAAAGAGCAGCTGGAGGTTTCCGTCCTTGGCCGAATCTGCCACGACCGAATATAAACGTACGACCGAGGGGAAACTGGGCCGTTTCGTCGCCGCCGTGCTGGAGAAATCCGGCGTCGCGCCCGAACACGCCGCGGTCGTTTCCGACGTGCTCGTGGCCGCGGATTCCCGCGGCATCGAGTCGCACGGCGTCGGACGTTTGGAGTCGTATTACGTCGGCCGAATTCGCAGCGGACACCTCAACCCGAAACCCGACTACACGATCGTGCGCGAAACCGAAACGAGCGTGCTTTTCGATGCCGATAACGGGCTCGGTCATCCGGTCGCGAAGATGGCGATGGAGCGCGTGATCGCCAAGGCCGGCGAACGCGGTGCGGCGTTTGGCGCGGTCCGCAACTCGAACCACTTCGGCATCGCCGGCTACTACGCGATGCTGGCGCTCGAGCACGACATGATCGGCATGGCATCGACGAATTCGGTCAAGTACGGGGCGCCGACCCATGGCAAGGACGTGCTGTTGGGAACCAATCCGCTGGCCTACGCGATTCCGGCTGGAGAAGAGTGGCCGTTCGTCCTCGACTTCGCCACCACGACCGTGCCCAAAGGCAAACTTGAAGTCTACAAACGCAAAGGGCTGCCGCTGCTCGACGGCTGGGCGATCGATGCCGAAGGCCACATGACGCTGGATCCGGATGAGGCGTTGCGCGGCGCGCTGCTCCCGCTCGGCGGTTTCGGCACGGACGGTGGCGGACATAAGGGCTACGGTCTCGGCTTGCTAGTCGATATTTTATGCGGCGTGCTTTCGGGCGGAGCCTTCGGTCCGACGCTTCCCGTCGTTACCGACGTCAAGAAGGGCGCGATCTCGCACTGGTTCGGTGCGTTTCGCGTGGACGGTTTTCGCGACGTCGCAGCGTTCAAGGCCGACATGGATCGCGAACTGCGCTTCTTTAAACAAAGCGCCGTCGTCCCGGGCGGGGAACGGGTCCGCGTCGCGGGCGAGCGCGAGTTCGAGTTGACGGCCTACCATCGCGAGCACGGGGTACCGGTACACGTGAAGGTGTGGGACGGCCTTGAAAAATTGGCCGGCGAACTTGGAATTGCGTTCGACCTTGTGCGGTAACCGCGCGTGAGCTCCCGCAAAGGCGAGCCCGACATCGACCTGATTCACGTAAGCGTCGCATCCCCCGCCGGTGCCTATACGGTCGGGAACTCGTCGTTTTTTCGCTACATCGTGCGGCTTATCGAACTGGGTCTTCCGCTATCGCATCTCGATCAGGAGGCGGTCGACATTCTGGCGGCAATTCCGCACGCGTTCGACCAAGACCAAGAGGTGCCGTTGATTTCGGGTCGCGGATGGCGCATCGTGCCTGCCCAGGGCGAACTCGACTGGCCGGTTCTCGAAGCGACGCCGGAGCGACTGCATAGCGCCTTCGAGCGCGCGCGCGGGATTTTGTGGACGCACGCCGCGCGCTTTCGCGTGAGTGCTCGCGAGATTACCGCGATAGAAGAAGAGCTCGACGCGGTCTACGGCGTGCTGATGCGCGCCGAAGCGGCCGGCGTCGCAGTCAACATTTCCTACGTTGCCTAAACGTCTCGCGCGCGTGTTCGACGTCGCTTTGCGCGGCGCCGGCGGCGAACCGATTTCGTTCGCACGGACGATCTACTCACACGGATGTGCGGACTTGCCGCCCGCTGCGTATCAGGGTCCGCCGCTGGTGTATCGGCGCGCATTTGCGCTCGGCGAGCGCGTGATCGACGTGTCGATGCGCGAGGAGCGCGGCCGCTTGATCGCCGAAACCACCGCCCGCATCGGCCGAGGGGGGGCCGACCGGATCGGCGCGCAAATCGCACGCATGTTTCGCCTGAGCGACGACCTCGCGCCGTTTTACGCGCAAATCTCCGAAGATCCCCAGCTGGGTTGGGCGGCCGATGGCGCCGGCCGGCTGCTCTCGAGCCCGACAGTATTCGAAGACGTCGTAAAGACGATCTGTACCACTAACTGCGCGTGGTCTGCAACGGTTCGCATGACGCGGGCGCTGGTCGAACTCGGTGCCGGCGCGTTTCCCGAACCCGCCGCGGTAGCGCACGCGCCGGATGCGTGGTTCCGCGACGTCGCCCGAATGGGTTACCGCGGCCCGTATCTTCAGACGATCGCGCGCGCCGTCGTCGACGGCAGTCTCGATTTGGAGGCGTTGCTGCCGGCGTTCGGCCGGGACGACGACGACGTCGAAGCCGCGCTCTTGGCGCTGCCCGGGATCGGTCCGTATGCCGCCGCGCACGTCATGCAGCTGCTTGGACGCCATCGCCGGCTGGTGCTCGATTCGTGGACCCGGCCGACCTATCTACGCTTAGCGAAGAAGAAGCGGGCCGCCGATTCAACCATCAAGCGCACGTTCGCTCGCTACGGCGACCACGCCGGCCTCGCGTTTTGGTTGTTCCTTACGCGGGGTTGGCTGGACGAACGCCTGCACCCGGGAGTTTAACCGGTTAGTGGGCAAACGCCGGAATGAGCGCTATTTGGGTGCCTTCGTGGTTGTAGATTTGAATCGATCCGCCGGGGCATTTGTATTGCACGCCGGCTGACTGGGCGTTTCTGGTGCACGATTTTGGTGCGTTCGCCGTATACCACACGTCGACCGTATGCACGGAATCGGTCGTCTCGAGAACCAATGGCACGCCTTGGGCGATGGCGTTCGCCGGCATGCCGGTCTCTTTCGGATCGAGTTTCGCATGCGGATACATCGGGAGCGATCCGTCCATCTGAAACGCCGACGCGGCGGGGGCGGGGGTTTCCATCGTCAGAGCTGCGAGCGCGACGAGCGCGAGTACGAATGTTCTCATGCGTCGATGGTACCCGCCGCGCGTGCCGTCAGCGTACGGCGTCTCGAAGTAGCCACAGCCAGACGGCGGCCACGGCGATCGTCGGGGGGACGACGATCGCTCCCAGGCGCAGGTATTCCAGTGGGTTCACGCGCACGCCGCGCTTGGCGAGAACGGCGATCCAGAGAATCGTTGCGAGGGAACCCGTGGTCGTCAGGTTGGGCCCGAGATCGACGCCGACGATTAATGGGTATGCGACCTGTTGCGACGGGTCGTGCGCCACGACGTACGAGGCGGCGATCGCAACCGGCAGGTTGTTGAGCAAATTCGAAGCAAGCGCGGCGCCGCCGGACGCCCAGGCAATGACGGCCAAGTTGCCATAGCGGGCGGTCGTCTCGAGCTGCGCCAGCACCCAGGGTACGAAGCCGGCATGCGCCACCGCGTCGAGCAGGACGAACAGCGCGCCGAGCAGCGCGAAGGTGCTCCAGCTCACGTGCCGAGCCGCGCTGGCGACGCCGACGCGAGCGATCGCAAGCGTCGCAATCGCGGCAATGGCGGCCACCGGCCCGAGCGGCCACGAAAACGTCAGCGCCACGGCGTACGCCGTGCCGACGCCGGCGAATGCCCATAACGTGCGCACCGCCGAGGCACTCGGGGGTTCGACCGGTTCGAATGCGTATCGGCCGCGCAGCGATCGCCGGAAAATCAATAAGAACAGCGCGAGGTTGAGCCCGATCGCCACGATCTCCGGCGGTCCGAGATGCACGACGTAGTCGACGATCTGCGCTCGCGGAAGAATCAGCACGTTGGCCGGGTTCGAAAACGGCAAGCCGAACGAGGCGGTGCCGGCCACGAAGATGCATGCGAAGAGATATGGCATTGGGTCGCCGCCCCGTCGGGATACGGCCGCGTAAACGATCGGCGTGAGCACGATGGCCGTGGCGTCGTTGGAAAGTACCAACGTGGTCAGCGCGCCGGCGACGAACAGCAGCACGAACAGGCGGCGTCGCGATCCGCCGGCACGGGCCAGCAGAACGTCGGTGAGCCAGGCGAACGCACCGCTCTCTTCGGCGGCGGCGGATAGGCCCATCAGACCGAGGATGAAGAGCAAGACGTTCCACTGCCGTACGATCGCCTCGAATGCCGCTGCCGGCGCCTCGTAGCGCAGTGCGACGATCAGCACGGCGGCGCCGAGCGGCCATGCCCACATCGGCAGACCCTTGGGCCGCACGGCGATCAATGCGACCGCGACGATGGCGACGACAAAGACCATATCGCGCTAACGAATCAATCGAGCGTCGCGAGCGCGTGCGCCGCGGCCGATTTCGCAGCCGTTTCCAGGAGCGCGGCGGCATCCCGCATCGAGACCTCTCGCGACGTTCCCGCGGGCGCGATCGGCAGCGCCGTGATGCCGCGCTCCGCCAACTTTTCGGCCGCGTCCGGTTCGACGGCGCCGCCGAAGGCGATGGTCGGAACGTGAGCTTCGCGCGCCAGGTCGCCCACGCCGTAGACGACCTTTCCGTGAAGCGTTTGCGCGTCGATCTTGCCCTCGCCCGTGATACACAGCGCGGCGCCGCGCAGCAGTTCGGGCAAGCCGCACTCGCGCGCGATCAGCCGGACGCCGGGTTCCATCTTGGCGCCGAGAAAGGCGATCAGCGCGAAACCTAAACCACCGGCAGCGCCGGCACCGGGTATGTCGCGATAGTCCCGACCCAGCGTGCGCCGGGCGACGTCGGCGACGTGTTCGGCAACGCGCTCCAACCGCGCGACGTCGTCGCGCGAAGCCCCTTTCTGAGCGGCAAACGTTTGGGCTGCACCGTCGGGCCCGTACAGCGGATTGTCGACGTCGACGGCGACGACCAC
>DATCGB010000115.1:0-2446 GCA_036509155.1 Candidatus Tumulicola sp.
TACCTTTCGGAGATGGACGTTTCGTACGACCTCGCGTCGCTCGTGTATTCGTATCTCGTGATCGCCGACGATCGCGGCCGGCTGGTCGGCGACCTTGCCGCAACCGTGCCGTCGCTAGCGAACGGCGGAATTTCGCGCGACGGGCGGACCTACACGTACCGGCTGCGCGCGAACGTTATCTGGCAGGACGGCGTGCCGTTTACCGCGCGCGACGTCGTCGCATCCTGGGCAGCGGTGATGGACCCGCGCGACGATACGTTCGAGCGTGAGGGATACGACCGGGTGTCCTCGATCGAGGCGCCCGACCCGCATACGGTCGTCGTGCATCTGCGGGAGCGCTACCCGCCTTTCGTGTCGCGCTTTTTCGCGCCGCTTCAGGAAGGCGGAAAGCCGGTGCTGGCCGCGCACGTCCTAGCGCGCGAACGAGACTTCAACTCCGGCGAACTAGCCGCGCATCCGATTGGAACGGGCCCGTTCGCATTCGTTTCGTGGGCGCGTGCAGACCGCATCGTTCTCAAGCGCTTCGATCGGTACTTCAAAGGGCGCCCGAGGCTCGACCGAATCGAGCTGCGTTTCATTCCAAACGACCAAACGATCGCCCTCGCACTTGCGGAGCATCAGGTCGATCTGATCGTCGCGCCGCAGACGTCGCTCCTCGCGCAGTACCGCTCGACCGAAGGCGTGACGGTAGAAACCGCCGCTTGGAACGCGCAAACGTCGCTGATCGTCAACGCCCAAAAGCCCGGGTTGCGGGACGTCGTCGTGCGCCGCGCGCTGGCCATTGCGGTGCCGTACCGGTCGATCGTTGCCGACGTTACGCGCGGCCTCTATCCTCAGGCTCGCAACAGCCTCCCGGCGACCGCGATCGGCTACGAACCGCTGCCGCCGCGGCGGTACGATCCCGCTGAGGCCGGCCGGCTGCTGGAGCGCGCTGGATGGCGGCGCGGCGCCGACGGAATCCGGTCGCGCAATGGGGTGCGCCTGGACTTCACGCTGGCAACGATTGCCGGCTCGACGAACCTCGAGCGAACGGCCGTTCTGCTGCAGGCGTCACTGCGCGAAGCGGGCGTCGGCCTGGCGATCAAAACCTTTCCGTATCGCACGATCTTTGCCGCACCGCACGGCCCGCTGTACGGCGGTTCGTACGACATCGCGCTCTACAGCAATACGTTGAACTGGGACCCCGACGTTCGCAACTACTTGGCATGCGACCGCTGGTATCCGCGCGGGCAGAATATCTTTCGTTTTTGCGACCCGGGCCTCGACCGGCTCGAGCGAGCCGGCCTGCAAACCGACGTCGTCGCCCGCCGGGCGGCGATCTACCGGGCCGCCAGCCGCGCGATCTGGTCGGAAGTTCCGTACATCCCGATCTACGACGGACGCCGTCTGATCGTGCGCTCCTCCGACCTACGCGCCTACAGCGTCAATCCGACGGCAACGCCGTGGTGGAACGCCTGGCAATGGGACATCTAAAGGCTGCTCCCGACAAACTTTAGTGTCCGGGGACCTGCAGGATTTGGGGGAGTTTGATGACCTGCCAATCGGCTGGTTTGATGGCGTTGAGCTTGTTGAGATCGCTGAAATCGAATGCATCCGGGGTTGCCAGATCGTGCATGTACACGAAACCATAGCAGCAGGCGGTGTCTCCGACCAGCGCTCCGTAGGTTTTCAGGGCGTGAACGACGATCAGCGCTTGCGAGCCTAGGTTACTCTCGGGATAATCTGCGCGCAGACGCAGCTTCGCGCCGTACGGCATTTCAACCGGTCCCGGTCCTTTGTACGGGATCTGGTCGGTATCCGACGCCGGCCGGACGAAGCTCCATTGAGCCAGCATGTTATAGGGAACGAGCAGGAACAGCGCGTGCGATACGTTCCCGCTTGCGAGTTCGGGATACTTGACCGACCCCGCAAATCGGGACAGCCCCGAGGCGACCGCCGAGTTAACTCCCGGAGGATACGGCACGAACTTTTTCTTTAAGTTCCAGTCCCCGCCCGAATATGCGGACAGCTGACCGTTTGCATAGGTCGTACTGTATAGCTCGTAGATGTGACAGGCCGACGTGTCGATCACGAAACTGTGCGCGTCGCCCAAGTTTTCGATAATGAATGAAGAAGCCCACGGCTCGGGCGGCATCGAGTGCCATTTCACCTTCGAGATAACCGGAAGCACCGGCGTCGAGGCAGTGGCGGCGTTCAGGTACTCGACTTGATCGTTATTCCACGAACTGTTGGTTCCTAGCGACGCGATGTATTGCGTGCTTTGTGGATCCAGCGGCGCGCCGCTAATGTTTTTGTTGTAGGCGGAATCCTTTGCCCGAAACACCGGACAGCCGTCGTAGGTCGGACCCGCGGTATCGTTGGAAACCCGGCCGACTGCGGCCGGCGCGGCGCCGCTTGGGGTGACGCCGTTTCCCGGTCCGCCCCCGCAGCCCGCGAGCGCCAAACC
>DATCGB010000116.1:0-3815 GCA_036509155.1 Candidatus Tumulicola sp.
CTGTCCGCGAAAACGTCGCCCAGCGCCGCGACCACGACGTGCTCGTGATTGCGCGGATCGACGACGATGCGCGAAATGTATTTCGTACCCTTGAGCCCGAGGTGCGTCCAGTGCTCGCCGCCATCGGTGGTCTTGTACACGCCGTCGCCGTAGCTGACGTCGTTTCGCGGATTGGTCTCGCCCGTTCCGACCCAGACCGTTTTATTGTCGGTCGGATCGATCGTGACCGCGCCGATCGCCGAAACCGGTTGCTTTTCGAAAACCGGGTCCCACGTCTGGCCCCCATTTTCCGATTTCCACACGCCCCCACCCGCGCTGCCCAGGTAATACAGCTTCGGGTCGGTTGCCGAGCCCGCAACCGACGCCACCCGGCCGCCGGCCGCCGCCGGACCGATGGCGCGCCACTTCATGTTAGAGAAGGGCGGCCCAGGAGTCGGGGTGGGTGAGGGGCTCGTGGTCGGCTTTGCCGGCGAGGCCGAAGCCGAGGTTTCCGGCGCAGTCGCCGCAGCAGCCGGCGAGGCCGTCGGCACGGGCACCGGCGATGGCGGAGCGGTCGCGGCATACAGCGGAGCGCAGCTTAAAGAGAGGGCGGCCGTAAAGGCCGTCGCGAGAAACGTCAAGCGGGGGGTCATAAGCATTTCGTCCCATGAACGCGCGAACGGTTCCTGCGCAGCGGCATCAAAGATGCCTCAAAAGCGCTGGCCAGCGCTTGCTCTATCGGTTCTTAGGGAGTTTTCTCGTTCGCGTGCATCTTGGCTTGGTAGTACGGGACGTTCTTATGGATGGCCCACCACTGCGAGACGCCGATGGCCGCGCACATAATCGCGAAGGCGGCGATCAGCCCGATTGCCCAGCCGCGGCGGGCTCGAGGCGACATTCCAGCATAACGGCTCATCCGGCCAGGAGCTTTCCCGGCGAATCGGTCTTTCCCCGGGGGAGGCTCACCCGCAAATAGGTTGAAGCCCTGATCCCATGCGGAAAAAGCTCGCCGGTTATCTGGCGACGACGGGTGTTTTTTTGGGCCTGGCCGCGGCGGCCATCGCCCCGGCGCAGGCCGGTCAGAACGTCAAGGCTCCGGTCAAGACCACGCCGGCGACGGTCGCCGTCTACGCGTCGGTGCTCCGCGGCATCAACCCGCAGCTCCCTAAATGGCAGAGCCAAGACCTCGCGCGGCGCGTGTTGGCGAATGCCGAGCGCTGGCGCATCGACGCCAATATGCTCGTGGCGATCGTGACCGTCGAATCGCGCTGGCACACCCACGCCATCTCGCGCGCCGGGGCGATCGGCTTGGGGCAACTCATGCCGCGTACCGCCGCACGCCTAGGCGTCAACCCGCATAATGCCGGCGAGAATCTTTCGGGCGCCGCCCGCTACCTCAGCGGCCTCATGCAGCGCTTCGGTTCGGATCGCTTCGACCTCGTCTTCGCGGCTTACAATGCCGGTCCGAAAGCCGTCACCGACTACGGCGGCATCCCGCCGTTCGGCGAGACGCAGCATTACGTCGTGCGCGTCATGGATGCGTGGCAGTATCTCAGCAAAACCGTGCATTTGCCGGCCGACGCGTTTGCGATCGCGAACGCACCCGACGCGGCCTACTGGCTGGAAGCTAACTCCGCGGTTCGCTGACCAACAGTAAGATCTGGTCGACGGCGTCCGCCAAACGGTGGGCGCCGTCGACCTTTATCGGGACGGCGCCGGCGTTGAGCGCGGCTCGAACGTCGCTCTCGCGATCGCCGACAACCACGCACGCACTCGGATCGACGCCGAGCGCTCGGGCCGCATCGATGATGAGTTTGGGCTTAGGCTTGCGGCACTCGCACGCGTCGTCGGGCGCGTGCGGACAGACGAAGAACCCGGCAAATGGACCGAGCAGCAAGTCGACGCGGCGGTTGACCGCGTCGACTTGCTTCAAGGTGATCATCCCGCGTCCGACGCCGCTCTGATTGCTCACGACGGCCAGCGGCAATCCGGCCGCGCGCAGCCGATCGAGCTGGGCGCGCGCACCGGGCGCGGCGATCACCTTGTCCGGGTCGCCGTTGAACGGCACGTCGACGATCAGCGTTTCGTCACGATCGAAAAACACCGCGGCGATATCGCGGCCGTCGTCGCCGAGGCTCAGGTCGACACGGCTTCGGGCACGGGTACGTACACGTCGGCGCCACTTTCGAGAAACTCCTGCGATTTCTCCGCCATGCCGCGCTCGGCGAACTCGCGCACTTCTTGGGTAATCTTCATCGAGCAGAAGTGGGGTCCGCACATCGAGCAGAAATGCGCGACCTTGGCGCCCGGCGCCGGCAGCGTCTCGTCGTGGAACTCGCGCGCCGTCTCGGGGTCGAGCGACAAATCGAACTGATCTTCCCAGCGAAACTCGAAACGGGCTTTCGAGAGCGCGTCGTCCCAATGGCGCGCGAGCGGATGACCTTTGGCGACGTCGGCCGCGTGGGCGGCGATCTTGTAGGCGATCACGCCGTCCTTGACGTCTTTCTTATTCGGAAGGCCGAGATGTTCTTTCGGCGTTACGTAGCACAGCATCGCCGTGCCGAACCAGCCGATCATGGCCGCGCCGATCGCGCTGGTGATGTGATCGTAGCCCGGCGCGATGTCGGTGACGAGCGGCCCTAGCGTATAAAACGGCGCCTCGCTGCAGGTTTCGAGCTGCTTGTCCATGTTTTCTTTGATCAGATGCATGGGTACGTGCCCGGGTCCTTCGATCATGACCTGCACGTCGTGCTTCCACGCCACCTTCGTCAACTCGCCAAGCGTTTCGAGTTCGCCGAACTGCGCCGCGTCGTTGGCGTCGGCGGTACATCCGGGCCGGAGCCCGTCGCCCAGCGAGAACGCCACGTCGTAGGCCTGCATGATCTCGCAGATGTCTTCGAAGTGCGTGTAGAGGAAGTTTTCCCGATGGTGCGACAGGCACCACTTGGCGAGAATCGATCCGCCGCGCGAGACGATCCCGGTAATCCGATTCGCGGTGAGCGGCACGTAGCGAAGCAAGACTCCGGCGTGAATCGTAAAGTAGTCCACGCCCTGTTCGGCTTGCTCGATCAACGTGTCGCGGAAAAGTTCCCAGGTGAGTTCCTCGGCTTTGCCGTCGACTTTTTCGAGCGCCTGATAGATCGGCACCGTGCCGATCGGTACCGGCGAGTTGCGCAAAATCCACTCGCGCGTTTCGTGAATGTTCTTTCCGGTCGAAAGATCCATCACGGTGTCGGCGCCCCATTTCGTCGCCCACGTCATCTTCTCAACCTCTTCGTCGATCGAAGACGTAACGGCCGAGTTGCCGATGTTCGCGTTGATCTTCACTAGAAACCCGCGCCCGATGATCATCGGTTCGCTCTCGGGATGGTTGACGTTGGCCGGAAGGATCGCGCGCCCGCGCGCGATCTCGTCGCGCACGAACTCGGGCGCTAGACCCTCGCGAATCGCGACGAACTCCATCTCGGGCGTGATCTCGCCGCGCCGCGCGTAGTGCATCTGCGAAACGTTGGCCCCCGATTTTGCACGCCGCACCGGCGCGCGCTGCGGAAAGCGGATCTTGTCGAGTTGGGCCATCGCCTCGCGGCCGCGCCGGTAGACCGACGACGGACGATCGAGCCGCTCGGTATCGCTGCGGTCGTCGATCCAGCTTTCGCGCAGCGGCGCCAGCCCGTTTCGAATGTCGACCGAAGCCGACGCGTCGGAATACGGTCCGCTCGTGTCGTACACGACGTGCGACGTTCCATCGGTCAACGCAATCTCGCGGACCGGGACGCGAATCGAGGGATGCGACCCCTGCAAATAGGTTTTCACTTTACGCTCCTCCCTTCGCCGGC
>DATCGB010000117.1:0-7233 GCA_036509155.1 Candidatus Tumulicola sp.
CGTCGACTGGAAGGCGCTGCGCGCGCGCCAGCGGTACGTGCTCGATCGCATGGCGGCACTCGGCGACGTGACGCGCGCGCGGGCCGATCGGGCGTTTGCCGAGACGCTCCACGTGCGCCGGCACGACGCCGGCATCACCGACGCGCCGCACGCGCTCTTCGCGCTGTACCGACAGCTGAGCCGCGACGCGGGGAGCGGACGCGTGCGCGCGACGATCGACCGCAGCCTGCAGCGCTTCGTACAGGCGCAGACGAGCGACGTCGTCGGCGCGTTGGCGGCCTATCACGTGACCGATGCCGCGGCGCTGGTGGTCGACAACCACACCGGCGCGGTGCTCGCGTACGTCGGGTCGCCGGATTACTTCTCGGACGAAGCGCTCGGGCGCAACGACGGCGTGACGGCGCTGCGCCAGCCCGGCTCGTCGCTCAAGCCGTTCACGTACGAACTCGCGCTCGAACGAAGCACGATCCGGTCGACGACGATTTTGCCCGACGTTCCGGCGGCGTACGCGATTTCGGGCGGCAAACTCTACCAGCCGGCGGATTACAGCGGCCGCTTCAGCGGCCCGGTGCGCGTCCGCTACGCGCTGGCCAACTCGCTAAACGTGCCGGCCGTGCGCGTACTCTCCGAGCTGGGCGTCGGCGCGTTTCTCGACCGGCTCCACGATCTCGGGTTCGCGCATCTCGATCGTCCGGCCGCATACTACGGCTTGGGCCTGACGCTGGGCAGCGGCGAGGTGAGTCTATGGGAACTGACCGGCGCGTATGCGACCCTGGCGCGCGCCGGCTCGCCGGCCGGCCTGCACCTACTTGAGGACGCCGTGCCGCCGCCGGCGCGGCGCGTGGGCGATCCGACAAGCTGGGAACTCGTGACCGACATACTGGCCGATCCGCACGCGCGGGCCAAGTCGTTCGGCGTTCACTCGGTGCTCGAGATGCCGTTCCCAGCGGCGGTCAAGACCGGCACGTCGTCGGATTTTCGCGACACCTGGACGGTCGGATTCACGCGCGATTACACGGTCGGCGTCTGGGTCGGAAATTTCGACGGCAGCCCGATGCGGGGCGTCTCGGGCGTGACCGGTGCCGGACCGCTATGGAATCGCATCATGCTGCACCTGCACCAGCGCGCCGACCCGCCCGCTTTCGATCGGCCGCACGGCTTCGTGCGCGCGCGGATCTGCGCAATCACCGGCCACGCGCCTCGCGCGGACTGTCCGGCCGTCGTGGAGGAATGGGTGCTCCCGCGCGATTTAGCGTTCGTGCGCGCTCCGGCGTCGCTGCGGCTCGGGCGCGAGTACGATTCGTGGCTGGCGCTTCATCCCCACGATGCCAAAACCGCGCGGCTGCGCGTCGTCTTTCCGCGCGACGGCGACGTCTTCGTCGCCAACGCGACGACCAACGCGCTCCAGGCGCGCGAGCAGCAGCTCTCGCTGCGCGCGGTCGACGCGGGGCGCGCCGTGCGTTGGAACGCCAACGGCCGCGCGGTCCCGCTCGATGCGAGCGGAACCGCGTTTTGGCCGGTCAGGGTTGGAACGTGGACGTTTGAAGCGAACGACGGCCGCGAGCGCGACCGCGTAACGATTCGCGTCGTACCCGCCCGGCACGAAGCGAATCCGGGCTTTACTTTGACAAAACCTGGACGTTATTAGCCAGGCGGTTGTTGAAATACACCTTCGTCGTCGCATCGTTCGTTCCGGACGAGGCCATCCCGAAGATCGCGCCCGACTTGGCCGGGAATGGAACCTTCGTTGCCAGGAGTGCGCCGTTGTTGGCGATTTCGATCAGCGTGTTCTTCCCCAGCGAGTTCGCAACGATCAGGTTGCCGTTGGGCAGCAGGGTTGAGGTGATCGGCCCATTGAGCGGTTTGCCGGCGTAGACCACGTGCGCGAGGCTCTTCTTCGGACCCGTAAACGTCTTACCATCCGCACCGACGACGATTGAGTTGACCTGATGCAGGTTGTCGTAGGCGCTCTTGACCGAAACGATCGTATTTGTGACGCCGTCAACGACGTACAGAATGTTTCGGTTCTGGTCGTATTGCACGCCCGACGGGCCGAGAAGGCTCCCCGGCTGACCCTTGTTGACGGCGAATCCGGAGATGACGGCCGTTACCGGCGGCTTGGGCCTTCCGCTACCCAAATCCACGCGCAGGATTTTTCCCGTCGACGCGTCGCTCACAAAGATTCCGTCACCGGGGGGATAGCCGAACGACGTCATGTACGCGCTGCTCCATGGCTGCACGAAGTTACTGTTCGCAATCGTCTGATTGAGCTTTCCCTTGGCCGTCATTCCGACGACGTTCTTGGCGCTCAAATCCGGAGCGTACACGGCATCGAAGCCGTTGATGACCAGCGAGCTGCATCCCTGCAGTTTCGCGTTTTGGATGAACGTCTTTGGCTGCGAGCCCGGCGTCGACGAAATGTAGTCCACCGTCGTGCCGTTGCCCGGAACGTTGGCCGAATCGTTGAAGTTGCAGAACACCAGGTCGCCCTTGCCGATGACGCCTCCGCCGAACGGCTTACTGTTCACGTACACTAAGCCGCTGGGATTTTGATCGCCATTGGTCGGATCGATCGTGGATCCGATGATGGTTCGCTTGGTAAGCATCTTGAGAATCGATGTCGTATCGACCGCGGGCTGAACTTGACCGTGCGAATCGGTCACCACGTCCGAGCCGGTCACCGTCGACGGTACCGATTGATTTGTTCCTGCCGCAGTGCAGGCGCTGGCAATCAATGCCAGCGCCGCCGCGAATAGTATTTGTAAGCGCATGGCGGGCCTCTTTCGACCCGGTAATAGCCGACCCTCCCATTTAAAACGAGCGCGCCCGAGCACGCTTTTTTTGTTAATCAAAATCATTGCGCGTAGTCACTATTGAGAACGCAAATCGCCCCGGCGTCGCAGCGAGCCACGCCGGAGCGAACGCGGACGCACGCTCGCTTACGAGGTGCGGTAACTTCTCAGTGCTCGAGCACCTGCACGTTGGTGTCGTTGTCGTCGTTGAAATAAATCTTCGTATTCGAAGCGCTGGTTCCGGTCGCAACCATGCCGAAGATCGATCCGGCCGGGCCGGTATCGACGTTGCGAACGTCGAGGAGTTTGCCGTCGGGGGCGATTTCGACCATCAGGTTGCTGCCGTCGGGGTCGAGCGTATTGCCGGCGACGATGTTGCCGTTGGGCAGCAGCGCGGTGCTGATCGGACCGTTCAACGGCGCACCCGCATAGACGATACTCGCATTGGCGGCCGACGGCCCGGCAAATTTCATGCCATGGTCCTTGGCTTGGATTCCGCCTTTGGGAATCTGCGAAACGTTCTTAAACGCGACCAGCGTGTTGTTCTTACCGTCGACGAAATAGAGCGTGTCGATGCTGGCGTCGTACGCGAGGCCCGACGGCGCCAACGCGGTTCCCGGTACGCCATGATTGCGCGGGAAGTTGGTTGCGATGACGTCGTAAGTAAACGACGATCCGAGATTGATCCGGACGACGGTGCCGGTCGCGGCGTTGGTCTCGTAAAAGGCTGGCGGACCGCTGGTGGGCGTCGCGAAGATCTGCCCCCACGGTTGGCTGAACGGTTTGCCGGAAATATTCACGATGACCTTACCGCGGGAGTCGATCACCGGATTGGAGTTGGCGGTCATCGACGCCGCCCAAATGGTATCGTTGCTGCTTAGCGCCAGCGCGTCGCAGCCGAGGGTCGTCTGGTTGGCGGTAATGCGCAGCGGGGTCGATCCCGGCGTGGGATGCAACGCGACGATCGATTTACCGCTGCCCTGCTGACCGGAGCGCGAGTTGAAGTTGCAGACGACCAAGTCGCCCGCCGTAAGTTTGCCCGACGTCGCCGGAGCGACCGCCAATCCGTACGGATTGCGAGCGCCGTTGCCGGGGTCGAGCGCCGATCCGATGACGGTTTGAGTCTTGAGCTGTTTTAAAATCGAAACGTCTTTATCGGGCCGTGCGCCCGCTTGCATGGACGTCAGCGATTGCGGACCGGCCGACGGGACGTCGCCGCCGCTACGCGCGGTGCATCCGCTCGCGACGACCAGTGCGGCAACGGCCCCGACGACGATTCGCGAATTCGTTCGCGGATTGAACATTGAAGCACCTCAACTATTCTACAAAGTAAACGGGATGACAACACGCTAGGGCGACGGCCTGAAGAAAGCCTGAAGGTTCAGGAAGCTGAAGGAAGTCTGAAACGCCGTCGTCATGCGCCGGCAACGCGCCGGCGGGACGATGGCGGCGATGCAGGACGATGCCGCCGCTATCGCCGAGCGCTTGTTTGAAGGCGATCGCCGGCGCCCGGCCGAGCCGGCCGTGGTCGCGACGCTGGTGCGTTTTGGCCGCGGCGCGCTGGCCTACGCGCTCGACGGCCGCGTCCGGGTGATCCTTCTACGCGCGTCCGAGCCGTATCTCGACGCCTCGCCTGCGCTCGCCCGGCTGGGCATCGACGTCGACGCGTGGCCCGCCCCGCCGGCCGGTCTTTTCGTGGTCGAAGAGCGCGCGCTCTACCTGCGTTCGCGCAGTCCGATGACGGTCGCGCACGAGTTCGGGCACGCCTTGGACTGCGCGCTCGGCGGCGGCGTGTACCGCTCAGGCATCGACCCGCGGGTGCGCGCCCAGTTCGCTAACGCGCGCGCGTTCGTCACGCCGTACGCCGCGACCGGAATCGACGAGTATTTCGCCGAGTCGCTGCGCGCGTTCGTCGGCGTCAACGATCCCTCGTCACCCTGGCCGCGGGCCACGCGCGAACGTCTGCGCCGGATCGACCCGAACATGTTCGAGTACGTGCACCGGCTGTTCCGCAGCGAGTTTCGCGTCAGCGAGCGGCGAGCCGGATAACGCCGGCCGCGTCCTTGCCCGCGGATCCGCCGATCGTTCCGTGATAGACCGCGTACGCACTGCCGCGCGGCGGTTCGACCACAATGTACTCGGCCGGCGCAAACGGGACGTTGGCAACCGCAAACATTCCGTCGCTTCCGGTCGTGCCGAACGGCGTCGACGCGAGGTCGCTCGACTCGTGGTTCGGCGCGACCAGCACGATGGCGTCGGGCACCGGCGCGCCGGTCGCGGCGGCGACCACTTCGCCGGTCACGCGCGTGGCGGCGGCGGCGGGAGTCTCCCACAGCGCTAAAATCGCGCGGTCCGCGTCCGACGACTTCGGATAGGCGCTCGTGAGCGAGGTGAGAACCTCGGTCGCCTGCGAACTGCCGGCCGCGCCCGCGCGGGCGTACGACGCCACCAGGCGCGACATCACGCGGGCCACCCACGGATCGGCCGGATACTTTTTCTGCCAAGCGATCACCGCGTCTTCGACGTGATCGATCGCGCCGATTTCGTCGGCGGTCTGCATCTCGGCATCGGTCTTCAGGTCGATGGCGGCCATACGGTTGCGCACCTCGAGCACGCTCTGAGCGAACCGTCCGAAATATTCGTCGGCCGGTGCGAGGCCTTTTAGCGACGTCCCGGCCGACGCGGCTTGCTTCGGCGCGGTTCCGCCCAACGCCGCCAGCGGCGTTATCAATAACGCCAGAGCCGCAGAGACGACGAATACACGCATAGCTAACCCTCCAACCCAAAGAGGAGCGACGAGCGCTGGTTTTCCTACGGCCGTACTACGGGGCTACGCGACCTTTCTCATGCCAGCTTGCTCTCCAAAACAAGAGGCTTTCGGTTAATATTCTGTAAAGGCGTCGTCAAGGGCGAATGGCCTTCACGCCGGCGGCGCTGACCGGCGGCGCGCCGTTGTTCCAGGCGCCCCGGATGTAGGTGACGACGGCGGCGATGTCCTCGTCCGAGATCAGGCCCTGCCAGGCCGGCATGACGCCGTCGTAGGACCGGCCGCGCACGCGAATCTTGCCCCGGCTCCCGCCCTTGACGATCGCAATCGCCCGCGCCGGATCCCCGGTGGCCGTCGGGTTGCCGGCCAGCGGCGGGAACGCCCCGGGGACTCCCCGCCCGTCGAGCTGGTGGCAGCTCGAGCAGTTCGTGATGTAGACCCGGGCGCCGTCGCTGGACGAGGCCGGATCCTCGCCGACCGCCGCAACCGGAGTGCTCGATCCGAAGGCCTTCGCGCTGGATGCGGGCCGGGCGCAGGCCGCCAACGCGCCGGCCAGCACGACGGCAACGGCGAGACGCGCGGCGTTCACGGCGCGCGCTCGCGGGGCCGCGCGAGCGGTCGCCCACTCATCGCCCAGGCCAGCGCGACCAGCAAAAAGTTCGCCACCAGCGAGCTGCCGCCGTACGAGATGAACGGCAGCGTGATTCCCGTCAGCGGAAACAGGCCGATCACGCCGCCGACGATGATGAAAACCTGGAAGCCCAGCGTCGATCCCAGACCGACCGCGAGCAGCTTCGTGTACAAATCCGGCTGCTCGAGCCCGACGGCGAAAATCCGCCGCACGAGCACGATGAAGATGGCCAGCACGACCACCGCACCGATCAGCCCGAACTCTTCGGAAAATGCCGCATACACGTAGTCGGTCGCGACTTCCGGGATGAAGTTGGGATGTCCCAGCCGGTACCCCGTGCCGAACAGCCCGCCGGCGGCCAGCGCGTAGTACGCCTGCGACGATTGATAGCCCGCGCCGAGCGGATCGGCGAACGGGTTTTGCCAGACGACGATCCGCGCTCGCACGTACGCAAAGTGGCGCGCCGCCCAATACGCCGCGCCGGCAAAGACGGCGGCGCCGAGCGCCGCGATGTCCCAGCGACGCGTCGCGACGAACAGCAACGTCGCAAACGTCGCCAGCAGCAGCGTCGCCATGCCCAAGTCGTGCTGCACTACCAAGATCGCCATCGACGCGCCCCACCCGATGAACAGCGGCCCCAAATACTTGAGGTTGGCTTGCAGCGACCACGGCCGGGCGTTGGCAATGACGTCGGCCATTTCCGCCAAATACGCCGCCAGAAACAGCACGATGAAGAGTTTGATGAGTTCGATCGGCTCGTACTGCACCGGACCGAATCTGATCCACAGCCGCGCGCCGTTGACTTCTTGGCCGAACGCGAGCAGCAGCCCGAAGAGCACCAGCGAGGCGACGACCCACAAATACTTGTACGCCGCAAACCGCCGAAACTGCGCGAACGCGGGCCCGGCGGCGATCGACAGCGCCAGCGAAACCAACACCCATAACTGCTGCTTTTGGGCCAGCGCCGGTGACAGCCGGGCCACGACCGCTAACCCGACCGCCGCCAGCACGACGGCCAGCGCCGGCAGGGCGTCGTCGCGCAC
>DATCGB010000118.1:0-3744 GCA_036509155.1 Candidatus Tumulicola sp.
ACCTGGTGCGATCCGTCGCACCATACTTTCGCGTTCGAGACGTCGAGGCACTGAGCATCATTACGCGATTGCGCGAGACGATGGCCGGCTGGCGGGAAATTGCGGCGAAACTTGGCATCGCGGGCGGCGAGCAGGATACGATGGCCCCGGCATTCCAAACCGTGCGGTAAAATCACTGCACCTGACCGACGCTATGCGATCGGCCATCCAGACCGGCGGGTACGATAGGTGTGGCGCGGCCGTCGTAGCGACCGAGGTCGTGCCGAAACGCGGGAAGAAGAAGCCGCCGTCCACTTCTTTCTTGGAGGTTCCTTGCGATGGCCCTGACGGTTACTCGTGGTTTGTTCGGAGGCGCCGCCGCCGCTTTACTCGTTGCCGGTTGCGGCGGAGGTTCGCCGGCGATCGCTCCATCGGGGTACCGCGTGCTGCCCGGTCCGGCCGTGGTTGGACCGGTCAACGTGCGCGATTCCCCGCAGCTCAAGCGCCATGGGTACGTCCTTCGCAAAACTGCCGAGACGCTCTACGTTGCCGACGCGCGAAACGATCGCGTCGTGCTCTACGACCCGACGACGCCCAATCCGTCCCCGATCGGGCAGATTACCGACGGGATGAGTTTTCCGTCGGGCTTGGCCGTCGATAAGAACGGAACTCTGTACGTCGCCAATCAAGGCAACGACACGGTCACCGAGTACCGCGCCGGGAAGACGAAGGCGTTCTTCACGATATCGTCGGGCCTCAGCGCGCCGTACGGAATCGGCGTCGACGGTGCGGGCAGAGTGTTCGTTTCCAACTTGACCGGCGGCGTGGCCGCATTTAAACCGGGCAAATCCACTCCGTACGAAACCGTTGCCGCCGGCCCCAACCCGTGCGGCGTCGCGATCGATCGCGAGAACAACGTCTACGTGGCGTCGGACTCCGAGAATCGCGTATACCTCATTCCGGCCGGTTCTCCGACGTCGCAAAACCTCGGGCTCGTCGGGCTCAACGGTCCGATCGGGCTGGCATTCAAGAGCGCCGACACGCTCTACGTTGGGAATTACGGCGGGAACGACGTTGAAATCTATCCGAGCGGGTCGAAGTCGCCGTCGAGGACGATTACGACGGGGATCTCCGGTCCTACGCTCAACGGATTCGTGAAAGGCGGCGTCTTTTTCCAATCGAACGAAGATTCCGGACTCGTCGAGGGCTACAAAGGAAAACAGACCTCTCCGTACTCGACGATCACGGGCATCCCGCAACCGCTGGGCGTCGCGTCCTTCCCAAGGCAAAAAACCTAATCGTACAGCGAAACGCGCGGTACCGTGAAAGCCCGGGAAATCAGGCATGTTCGCGCACGCGCTGATCCTGGGACTCCTTGTGGCGCAAGGGGTGCCATCGCCGGCTCCCTCGCTTTCGCCCGCGCCTTCGCCGAGCGCGTCGCCGCCGGCCGCGACGACCCTGGTCGTTTCGCCCGAGAGCGTCAACCTCAACCCGGCCCAGCAGCGCATCGTCACGATAAGCGGCGCCGTCGCGCCGGTGACCGCGACCCTCGACGCGAGGCTCGTCGCCGTAACCGTCGACCCGAACGCGACGAGCGTCACCGTCACCGCGAATCAGGCGACCGGCAGCGACATATTGCACCTCGCCGACGCCAACGGTGCGCGGGCCGATGTCGCCATTCGAGTCGCGTTTAATGCCGGGACGATCGTCGGCGCGACGGCCCTGCGAGTAACCGGAAATCCAGCGGATCCGGCGTGGCTGACGCGCCAGGTGTCGAACTGGGTCGCACGCCTCACGCAGGCCCTTCCCGGCGCACAAACGACGGTCGGATACGTCGCGCCGCCGGCAGCTCCGCTCGCCCCGGGCGCGCAAATCCAGTTTGCGGTGCCGGTCCAAATCGTCAGCGCCGACGGCCGTTACTTCGATCAAACGGGGTCGACGGTAGTAAACGTGCAAAACGTTCCGGCGGATCCGTTCGTACCGGCCCTGCTGTTCTACGACGACGACCCCGAACACATCACCCAAGACGGCGTACTGTTCCGGGGAACGGTGACGGCCGCCGAACCAACCAGCTTGTACTACTACCACGACAACGCTTCCGACCCGCGCCGCATCGTCGTCGCGCTCGCGGCCAACTCGCAAGACCCCACGTCGGTCCAGTTGATCGACGCACCCGGCGGCCCAAACATCGACGTCATGCAGGTCGGTCATGCGGTCACGCGCGACTTCCTCTTGCGCAAGCCGCGCGGCGAAGGCACGATCGTCGATCTGTCGCAGGACGAACCGTTCACCTTACGGGACGCGACGATGTCGGCGCGCCAGGGCGTCGCCGGAAACGTCGACCTGCGAATCCTGTCCGGCGGCCCGGTGACGGTAACCGTGCTGGCGGTCTCGCCGGGAATCGACCCGCGAACGCTGATCGCCCAGCCGGTCATGCCCGGCGACGGGCACCACCGCACCGGAATCTTTCGGCTGACCGGTTTTGGTGCCGATACGCTGAACTATTCGGCCGGCAGCGACGATGCGAAACTCGTGATCGGCGACCGCCAGCCCACGCCTCCCAGCACCGACCCCAACGCGCTCGGGCACGACTACGGCGATTACGGCGTCATGCATACGATCGACGTGAACTTAACCAATCCGGCCGACGCACCGGCGACGGCCTACCTGTATTTTCGCCCGCTGGCCGGGATCGCGCGGGCGAGCTTTCTGATCGACGGCAGCTTGACCGAGCTGGGCTGCGTGCGCCAGCCGGTGCCCTATCAAATCTCGGCTTTCAGCCTCGCACCGCGTGCGACGTCGCGCGCCGTGATCCAAACGATGACCGACGGGGGCTCGTTTTATCCGGTCGAAGTCGGCGTGACGGCCACGCCGCCCCAACCTACGACCCCGCCGATATTCTCGCCCGACGGCTGCTTCCCAAAACCGGCCTCGTCGGCCGCCCCGTCGTCGAGCCCAACCCCAGCACCGCCGCGGCCCTGAAACTTTCGCAAGGGCCACGCGTAAATGCCCTTGGAGGACGCCGCACTAGGTATGACCGCCCTGATCGATGCCGCCAACGAACCGAAGATCGTTCTGCTCGTGCGGCTGCTCAATGCGATCGACGAAGGAAACCACTCCTTCGAAGCTCTTAAAGATCGCATTTCGGAAGGTGGGAAGCGGCCCAGCACGCGTAGCCTGCGGCGCTATCTGGCAGTTCTTTTCGAGGCGGGTTTCCCGTGGTATTTCGATCGGACCGCCAACGCGTATCGCTTTGCCGGCGGCTACAGCCTCAAGCGCCTCGACCTTTCCAACGGCGAGCTTTTCGGTTTGGTGGCTCTGCGATCGTTGGGGGCCAGCATCGGCGGCGCGATCGGCTCCTCGATCGACGAGGTAACCGAAAAGCTGGTCGGCACGGCCGGCCGCAACGCCAAAGCCCAGGTGGAAGCGCTTTCGCCGGTCGCCTTCCGGCTCTCCGAAATTCGGCTCGACGAACACGGCGAGCGGGCCTTCGCGCTGCTGTCTTCGGCCGAACGCGTTTCGCGCAGCGTGCAGTTTTCGTATCTCGACAAGGACGGAAATCGTAGCCTGCGCACGATCGATCCGTACGGATTCATCATCAGTTCGGGTCGCGTGTACTGCATCGGTTACGATCACGCGCGCAGGGACAAACGCACGTTTGCCGTCGACAACGTGACCGAGCCGCACGTCTTAGCCAAGACGTTCGTGAAACCGAGCGAGTTTCGCATCGAAGAGTACGCCGCGGGATCGATCAGCGGCGTGCTG
>DATCGB010000119.1:0-3552 GCA_036509155.1 Candidatus Tumulicola sp.
CAACGTTTCGCGATCGTCCCCCGCGCGCGTATCGATCGCGTCGACCCCCAGGTCGCGGGCGAGCGCCAGACGCTCGGGCCGCCGCCCGATCAGCACCGCCCGCATGCCCTGGCGACCGAGCACCAGCGCGTGTAGAATTCCAAAGCCGCCATCGCCCAGCACGGCCACCGTCGCACCCGGTTTTGCGTCGAGAAACGTGGTCGAATGCATGACGCACGCCAGCGGCTCGAGGAAGGCCGCTTCGCGATACGGCACGTCGCCAGGTTTACGAAAGCAGTTGCGTGCCACGACTCGTGCCGGCACTCGCACGTAGTCCGCATACGCGCCGAGAATCATCGTCGCAATCAACGACTCGCAGAGTTCCTCTTGCCCGGCGGCGCACCAGAAGCAGTTGCCGCACGGGGCCGAATGCGCGCACATCACGGCGTCTCCCGGGGCGAACGCGTCGACGCCGTCGCCCACCGCCGCTACGTCGCCGGAAAACTCGTGCCCGAAGCGCGTCGGCATGGGCATCTTCGGATGACCCCGGCGATAGGTCTTGAGATCCGTTCCGTCGGTCAGCGCCGCTCGCACGCGCACGACCATGCCGCCCGGAGGCGCCGTCGGGACGGGCTCCTCGCGCAGCTCGATCTGCCTCGGCGCGGTCAGGATCGCCACCCGCGACGTACCGTTTGCGCTCACGCCGGCGGCTCCGCCACGCACGCCGCCAGCGCCCCGCGAATCGCCGGCGGCAACGGCTGGCTCTTCTTATTTTCGCGATCGATGCACGCAACCGTTATCGTGAAGACCGCGCCGGCTTGGTTCGTGCGCTCATTGAAAACGGCGGTCTTCCAGCGCACGCTCGACGCACCGACCCTTTCGATATGGGTCCGCAGCCGCAGCCAATCGTCCATCAGGGCGGGCGCGTGATATTCGACCTCGCAGCGTACCCGCGGCAGCCAAAACCCGTAGTCTTCGAAAACGCGATCGTACGGAAAGCCGAGTTCGCGAAAGAACTCCATCTCGGCGCGTTCGGCAAAGCGCCAATATGCGGCAAAATACACGATGCCGGCGATATCCACGTCCGACCACTGCGTCCGCACGCGCGTCTCGAACGCGCGCGCGCCGGCGGGCAGCGACTCCTTGTATCTCACGGCGTCGTCACGCTCGTCGCAGCCGTTCGAATCGCCGCCGCGACGTAACGCGCCAGCGGATCCGCCTCGACGTTTACGCGGCTGCCGGCCGGCCGCGCGCCGAGCGTCGTACGCGCCAGCGTTTCGGGAATCAGCGCGACTTCAAACCAACCCGCACCGGCCGCGGCCACCGTCAAGCTCACCCCGTCAACGGCGACGAACGCCTTCTCCGGAGTGGCCGATTCGAGCGACGCGACGCGTTCGATGCGGACGCGTTCGCCCTGACCTTCCGCCGCACGCGCGAGAACCCGCGCCGCCGAGTCGACGTGACCGTACACGAAGTGGCCGCCCATCCGATCGCCGACCCGCAGCGCGTATTCCAGGTTGACGCAGTCGCCGTCCGCGCGCGTTCCCAGGGTGCTGCGCGCCAACGTCTCCGGGATGACGTCGAACGTCACCACGTCGCCGTCGATCGCGGTCGCGGTCAGACACACGCCGTCGACGGCGATCGAATCCCCGACCTGCGGGCGTTCGCGTTCCACGCCTTCGCACCGCACGCGCAGCGTAGCACCGCCGCCTTGCGGCCGGTCGAGTGACACGACGGAGCCGCGATACGCGATCAGGCCGCTAAACATCGCCCACCGTGCCCGAGATCACGACGTCTTCACCCACCTGCATCACGCGATCGAATCGCAGACGCGGCTGCAAGGCGGCAAAATCCACGCCCGCCAGCACGGGAACGGCACGCTCGTTTCGCAACAGCCGCGGTGCGATCGCCCAATAGAAGCGATCGACGACTCCCGCTTCGATCAGTCGGGCTCCCAGCGTCGGTCCGCCCTCGCACAGAACGCTGTCGACGCCCGCTTGGGCGCGCAGCGCTTTCATCGCGGCGGCGAGGTCGAGCCGCCGGTCACCCGGTGCGCCCACGAAAATCAGGTCCGCAATGCCGCGGAGATTCTCGAAACGCTCGCGCCGCCCGGCCGGAGCCAGCACGATGGTTTTTGCGTACTCTTCCACTTCGGCGAGAATCCGGCTCGATGCGTCGATGGTTTCGGTCTGACACGCGACGATTCGCAGGAAACGGCGCAAACGGTGGCGCGGCGGCCGCACGGTCAGCTGAGGATCGTCCACCCGCACCGTTCCCGCGCCGACCATGACCGCATCGTAGGCGACCCGCAGTTCGCGCACGTACAGGCGCTCCGTTTCCGAGGTGATCCACTCTTGCACGCCGGGCTGTGAGGTGATCGCTCCGTCGAGCGACATCGCCATCTTCAGCGCCGCGTACGGCCGGTCGGCAACGATCGTGCTGGCAAAGATCTCGATAAGCTCGCGGGCGCGCGCGTCGTCGCCAATCTCGACCTCGACGCCGTTTTCTCGCAGAAACGCGACGCCCGCGCCGTTCGCTTTAGGGTTGGGGTCGATCGTTCCGGCCACGACCCGCACGATGCCCGCCGCGACGATGGCCGGCGCGCACGCGGGCACGCGGCCGGCGCACACGCACGGTTCGAGCGATACGTACAGCGTCGCGCCGCGCGCGGCATCGCCCGCCTGCGCCAGCGCGTTGGCCTCGGCATGCGCCGAACCGGCGACGCGATGATATCCTTCGCCGGCGATGCGTCCGTCGCGCACGACGACGGCTCCGACCGGCGGATTGGGCGCGGTGCTGCCGATGCCGCGCGCGGCAAGTTCGTAGGCGCGCTGCAGAAAGAGCCGGTCGAGCGGGGTTAGCGGCGCGCGGGTGGCGCTGGAGGCGGTGTCCACGGAGCCGCGGTTTTCGTCGCCGCCGCAACCACGGCCCCTTCGACCGTCCCGCCCGCAAACGCCACCGCCCCTTCGCAGTCTTCTAAAGTCGCACCGGTCGTGCACACGTCGTCGACCAGGACTACGCGCTTTCCGGCGACCAACGCCGGATCGCACACGAATCGTCCGCGTGCCGCCAAACGCGCCCCGCGACCGCGGCCGCGCTGCGCGTCGCCGGCGCGCTGTTCGAGCGCCATCAGCACCGCGCCGCCGCAAACGTCGGCCGCCCGCCGCGCGACCAACGCCACGCCGTCCATGCCCCGCGTTCGCCGGCGTTTCGCGGTAGTCGGGATCGGTACGAGCAGCGCGCCGCCCGCGACCAGAGCGACGATCCGTTCGCCCAAGGCTTCGGCCACGTCGCGACGCCCGTCTTTCAGTGCCAGCACTGCCGCCCGCAGCGCACCTTCATAGCACCCGTAGGCGACGACGTTGAGTCGCCGCAACCGAACGCGAACCGCCGGCGTATCGAACGGCGCGCACGCCGAACACAACCCGCTGCCCAGCGCGTTGCATCCGGCACACTGCGCCGGAAAAATCACGTTCAGAATCTCGCGCCACGTCACGCCCGCAATTCACGACAAACCGGCGGACCCGCTAGGAACCTAGCCTATCACAATCCCGCGGTTGCGCCGGATGCGTC
>DATCGB010000120.1:0-2122 GCA_036509155.1 Candidatus Tumulicola sp.
GCGACGGCCGCCGCCGCCGCGCCGGATGCGGTCCGACAGCCAGCCCGCAAATACCGGAACGAGCGCCGCCCCCAACATGGCGACGCTGACCATGACCGACAACGCTCGAACGTACGACGTCGGCGCCAGATGCAGCAGCGCCGCCGGTACGGCGATCGTCATCAATGCCGCGTCTTGAAACGTCAGCGGAATCCACAACGCATTGAGGATTATCCACGAACCGATTTCGCGGAGCCGGGCCGAGCCTACGCGCAAACGTCGCTACTGCTTGACGGCGTCGATCAAGACGACCCCGCGACCGCCGAAATCGCGCAGCTGCGCGAGCGCGCTCACGGCCGCGCCGATCGGCGTGTTCGGATCGGTCGCTTCCGAAAGCGTGAAACCCGTCTGCTTCTTAGCCTGCGCGTCGATCGACTCGCGCAGCGACCGCGGAAGCAGCTTGAACTTCGCGACCGCGCCGATCATCGGACCGGCTTTGGCATCGAGCGCTTCGGGATCGACGGCCAACACGACGATGCCGTGCTGCTTTCCATTCTCGCGGCGCTGGAAGACGGCAAAGTCGACGCCGAGATCGCGGGTGTGCGCGCGAACGGCGTCCACGCTGCCGCTTTGCATTACCGAGCTATAACCCGACGGCGGATGCGCGCTGAGATCGTCCAGCCAGCCCTCGAGCGAGGGCATCAAGGCCTGCGTCCCGGCTACCACGTCGTGGCCGACGTAGTTGCCGGCGCCTTGCGTGAAAACGGCGTTGTCGCCGATGCCGGGGCGCGACGAAATCGATTCGTGCCACTCGCGCGACGAGAGTACCGCCGCGCCGGCGAATAGCGGGAAGTCGACCGGATTAGTGGCCGCAGGCGAAGGCGTCGCAGCGGCGTTTCCGCCGTGGTTTCCGCCCGCACAGGCGGCTGCCGCCAGCGCGACGAGCACGGCGAAGCCGGCCGGACGTAAAAACTTCATGAGGGCGGCGGATTCGAGGAAATGCCTCGCGCCCCCCGTAAGCCATGCCCAGGACCCGCCAAATCGCTGACGTTCGACGTCACCGTCCAATAGGAGCGCGCCATCCTAAACCAACGCATTTCGTACGGATCGTACCTCGCCGTCGACGATCTGGTCGCGCTACAGCGGCCGATCTCGCAACCCCAGCATCACGACGAGATGCTATTTATCATCATCCATCAGGTATACGAGCTGTGGTTCAAGCTGATATTGCACGAACTCGATGCGACGATGCAGTCGCTGGATCGCGACGACCTCCTGCGAGTCGCCAAACGCTTTCGGCGCATCCACGCGATCCAGCGCCTGTTGGAGCAGCAAGTCGACATCCTGGAAACGATGACGCCGCAAGAGTTCAACCAGTTTCGCGACAATCTCAATCCCGCCAGCGGGTTTCAATCGGTGCAGTTCCGCGAGATCGAGTTCGCCTGCGGATTGCGCCGGACCGACGTTTTGAAATATATCGAACTCGACGACGCGCATCGGGCGAAACTGGAGCGTCGGATGGCCGAACCGTCGCTGTACGACCACGTGAAAGCGTTATTGCGCCGGCGCGGCTTCGCGGTCGATTCGTCCGAAGAGCTGGTGGAGAGCTTCCGCCGAATTTACACCGAGGAGGACAAGTTTTACGACCTGCATCTGCTGCTCGAAGACTTGATCGAGTTCGACGAACGCCTCCTGCTCTGGCGCGGACGACACGTCCTCATGGTCGAGCGCATGATCGGCGGCAAAAAGGGCACCGGCGGATCGCTGGGCGCCGCCTATCTCGCGCGGACGCTCGACAGCAAACTCTTCCCGGAACTGTGGGAAGTGCGCACGCTGCTGGGCGTCGGCGGCTACGGGTAAGGATTCGACCATGGCGACGACGATCACGCACGCCGTTCATCGCGAACGGTTTCCGATTCTTGCTAACTCCACGTACTTGGTGAGCCACTCGATGGGCGCCGCACCGGTGGGCGCGCGCTCCGCGCTGGATGCCTATTGGGAGCAATGGGCCGCCGACGGACCGGAGGCGTGGGAGCGATGGCTGCCGGCTATCGGCGACATCGCCGACGGCATCGGGGCGATCGTCGGCGCGCCGCCGGGCAGCGTTTTCCTCGGGCCGAACGTTTCGGTGCTGCAGGCCGCC
>DATCGB010000121.1:0-9659 GCA_036509155.1 Candidatus Tumulicola sp.
GAACGTTCTCGCCGACAACTGCCTGGTCGGCACAACCCGCGGACGCGCCGTCCCAAATGGTTTCGGTGTAGCCGGAGCCACTCGTTTCCAGTTGCGTTCCGCCGACGCCGATCACGGTGTCGAGGTCCGATGGGGCGCCGATCGTGTTGTAACCGTCGTCACCGGTCGAAGCAAGATACGCGATGCCGGCGGTGTTGAAGTAATTCGGGAAGTTCGTATCTCCGCAATCCCAGTCGTTGGGACAGCTCCAGCTGTTGCTGAGAATGGTCGCACCAAGCGTGACGGCTTCTTGTTCGGCCGTTTCGAAGTCGCTGATGCCGCCTTTGGCTTCCATGAGGTAAATCGTGCACTTCGGACACGACGCCGAGACCATGTCGAGGTCGAGGTCGGTCTCGAGGCACCAGCCGTAGTTTTCACAAGTCGGCGGATAGTTCGATTGCTGACCCGTCTCGTTGTATTTCACGAGGTTGGCGGTGCCCAGACCGAACTGGCTGCGATACGTCGAGAGATCGGTCGAGGCTGCGGCGAGATCGCCGGCTTCGATGAGCGCGACTTTCGTGGTGCCTCCCTTTGCGAGGTCGCCGGTAAGGTTGTAGGCGGCCTCGAGTTGTTGCGGCGTGAAACCGCACGTGGTCGGCGAGCAGGCCGGAACGATTCCGCCCTTGATCACTTGAAGGACCTGACAGGTCGGCCTTCCGGCGACCTGCGGGCACACTTTACGCGCCTGATGCTTGACTGCCCACGTTGGAACGTGTGCGGACATGGGCGAGATAGCCTGAGACACACCGCTCCCAGGCACAGTCGAGGTACCGCCGGCGTTACAGGCGGCCATTGCAAGCGCCGCGACCAGCGGCACTGCGATTTTCAACCATCGCTTCACAAGAAACTCCTTAAGATAGAGAAAAGCATTTGTCTGAGGAATGCGTGTATCATTAGAAAACGCTGAGGAGCCCCCTCCTGCTCGCTCGCTTGCTTCATCCCGATTCCGGCGAGAGGCTCTACGCGAGAGGCTCTAAAGGAAAGCAATCCGCCACGTGGCATTTCGCGGGTTAGTGACGAGGCTTATTCACATCGTTCCGGTCTGCGCGATGCTGCTGATCGCCGCGTGCTCCGGGGCGCCGAGCGCTCCTCCCCTACCGTCGCGGTCACAGAATGCGATCCTCCAGAAACTCGATGCCATCGGTGCGGGAAAAATCAAACACGTCATTTGGGTCGTTCAGGAAAACCGCAGCTTCGACGACCTTTTCTCAGGATATCCCGGCGCGGACACCGTCTCGAGCGGCAACGATTCCAAGGGAGATACGATCCCGTTGCAGCCCATTTCGCTGCGGACGTCGTACGAAGTCGATCACTCTTCCCAAGCCATGTTCCACGCGTGCAACGGCACGGGCCACCTTCTCGGCACGCACTGCCGCATGAACGGATTCAATCTCGAGAATCAGTACGGGGGGCCTACGAACGGGCAGTATGCTTTCGTACCACGCAGTGAGTCAAAACCGTATTGGGATATGGCGCACGAGTGGGTGCTGGCCGACAAGATGTTTGCCTCGCAACTCGACGAGAGCTTCGTCGCGCATCAATACATTATCGCGGCCCAGGCTCAATCGAGCGTCGACGTACCGCTTTTCTATTGGGGGTGCGGCGGCGGCAAGACCGACGACGTCGAAACACTCAAGGAGAATCGTACCTACGGAGGCCTGCAGCGAGCCTGCTTCGACTATGAAACGCTCGGGGACGAACTCGACACGGCCGGCTTGACGTGGCGATTCTACACGAGTAAATTTCGAACTCCATTTTCAGGACTGTGGTCAGGATATCAAGCGGTCAGGCACATCTTCCGCGGTCCGGATTGGAAGACCGACATCATCACGCCCCAAAAAACGTTTCTCACCGACGTCGCCGCCGGCAAGCTCGCGAGCTTTACGTGGATCACGCCGCTGTGTCGCGAGTCCGACCACAGCGACTGCGGCGGCGGTCTGGGACCGTCTTGGGTGACGTCGATCGTCAATGCGGTCGGCGAGAGCCAGTACTGGAACTCGACCGTCATTTTCGTGCAGTGGGACGATTGGGGCGGCTTTTACGATCACGTGCCGCCGCCGCATAATGGGTACGACGGGTTGGGCTTCCGCGTGCCGCTCATCGTCATCTCACCGTACGCAAAGAAAAACTACGTCTCGCACGTGCAGTACGAGACGGCGAGCGTCTTGCGGTTCGCTGAAGATCTCTACGGCCTGCCCCAGCTCTCGACGTCCGACACCCGTGCCGTCTCGCCCGCCGCCGACTGTCTCGACTTCTCGCGCCCGCCACGTAAATTCGTGCCAATCGTGGCGCCCCAAAACGCGGCGTTCTTCTTCACCCAGCCGGACGACACACGCATCCCCGACTCCCAGTAGCATCGCCCTATTTCGTTATGAATGCCTTACGCAGCGTCGTGCTGCGTAACCGACTTCTCACCGGGATCCGGCATCCTTAAGAGCGCTAACTGCGCTCGCCGACGGATCTCCAGCGCCGCATTAACGTCCGCATGGGCCTTCAGGCCGCAGCGGACGCAACAAAAGCGCCTTCTCCACCGGCTTCTCGCGCAAACGTATCCGCATCGCGAACACGTCTGCGACGAAAAACGTGCGTCTACTCGCACCACCACCCGAGCAGCTTCTTCCGCTTTCTCGGTCAGCATTCGGTCGAGTAGTCCAAACCCCGCATCTAGCATCACCCGGTTCAACCCCGACTTGGCACGCACGTTGACCCCCGGTCGCTCCGGCGTGCCCTTCGCGCTGCGCGTCATCGCGCGCAACCTCAACTGCTCCAGCCCGATCGCGTCGGCCGTATTGACAATCGTCCGAGCGGCCTTATGCGCGAAGTCACGCCGCGCGTTGGCTTCACGCTCCCGGGACCGCGCCAACCGCCGAGCCGCTGCGATGCGCTGCGGATCTTGGCGGTTGTGTACGCGCCCGGCAGCGTCGCGCTGGGTGGCCGATTCCAGCTCGCGCTGCAACCGCGCCGTGGCGGCTTTGCGCCGGTCCCCCACCGCCAGATTGCGGATCAGCCGGCCGTCCAAGCAGGCCGCCAACACGTGCACTGCACGATCGATGCCAACCGTTACGCCGGTTTTGGGCAGCGGGCGGACTTCGCGTTCGCATTCCATGCACGCGTACCAGCGGCCGTTGCGTTCCACTAGCCACGCTCGTCCGAAGTCGGGAACACGGCGGCCTTTACGCAGCTTCACCCATCCGACGCCCGGAATGCGGATTCGCTTTTGGCCTTGGTCCAGGCGCAGCGCCCGGTCACCGTGCGGGAAGGTTAGCTGATGCCAGCGCGCCGCCGGTTTGAAGCGCGGGAAACCCGGGGTTTCGCCGCCTTTGAGCCGCCGGAAGAACGCGGCGAACGCCAGATCCAAGCGGCGTAGCACGGCGTCCTCGCACTCGCGGTAGACTGCGGCGATGCGCGCATCCTCACGGCGCAACGCCGTGAGTTCGGCGTACTGGTCGCGACTCGGGATGCCCACACCGCGCAGACGGTAAACGTCGCGTCGTTGCTGCAGGAGCGCGTTATAGAGTTGACGCGTAACGTCGAGCATGAACTGCAGGATGGATTGCTGACGCGGGGTGGGATACAGCCGGACTCGCTCGACGCGCTTCATTGACGCTACGATAACGAATGCCGGTGCCATACGCCTGGCATTCATCTTCGCACAAGTTTGGGCCGTTCGATGCGACGCGCGCCGCTGTAGCTCCGCGCTGCATCCACACCGTTCGTTTCACTTCACTGGTGGCCGGTTACGCGCCGTCCATGGCGCTTCAATGACGACGCCTTTCGCGCCGCATCCGGCGGGAAGGCGCACTTCGAAAGCGTGTCCCTTTGGCTTCGTAGTAACGGGAGCGACGAACGCCAAGCCAAACGTCGCGTTAAAGGACGCTGGCGAAAGAACGAGCGCAGGGCGGCGTTACATCGCCTTGCTCTGGAACGCTCACTCGACGCGTTCCGCGCCGACAGCGCGACCGGCACCAACTTCATCCTCGGGGTCGCGCACCGTCGCAAGCCGTGCCGCCAGGCGCGCTTCGGAAGGGCGCTCGAGTAAGAGAGCTTCTCCAACACGTCGCAACTCCACCCGATCCCCTTCGCGAAGGCCTAAATCGCGCGCCAAAACCGAAGGAAGGCGGACGGTGAGGCTGTTGCCATAGCGGGCGATCTTCGTCTCGATCATGTGTATACGAAAGTATACACAAACGCCTGCTTTGGATCAACGACTCCCGTCAAGACGGACATCAAACGACGCATGACGATGCTCGGATTCGCCCGGCGCTCGCGATGATGATGGTGAACAGAACAGTGCGCGACGGGATGCCGGTTTTGATTCGGCACGACAAGTTCGAGTGGCGCAACGGCGACCAAGTGATGCAAGCCGTTGCCGGCGCCGACATAACCGCGACCGGAATCTCTGGATGGGCATTTTTGAAGGTCGGTCAGGAGGGGCGTTAGGTTACAACCGGCTGCTTTTTCCTGTGCCGCCCACCTTTCTTTCCGTTCTCTCGAACGGCGGCGGCTTTCCTCGCGGTGGACTTCCGTCCGGCCCGACGGCTAAGTTCCGGCCGAATCAGGGGGCTCAGGATATCCGCTAGGAGACCTGGCACATAAATATGCGCATCGATGTCCGGAAAACCGATCGAGTCACGAAATGGCGAGATTTCAATATTCTGAAGCTGACGTTCGTTCGCGCCCTCTAGTTCGCTTATCAGCCTTAGGGGAATGATGACGGCCTCGCCGTTCCTGAAGAGAAGCCTTAGGGCATTGTCGTCAGAGGCCTTCTCTATTTCGGCGGTAATCACGGCGCTTTGCGCGTTGGCTACTTTCGCGCCCTTTGCGTCCGCTTTTTTGATTGCTTCTTCTGTGATCGACGTAAGCCTGACTTTACCCATGGCATGTTTCCTAATTCTTTGTGCAAGGTCGCGTAGTGTTTCGCAACCAGTTTCTGGGCCCTTATGAGATCGGGTGGTTTCATGCCGGCGTTCGTTACGAGTGTTACGCTAGCTGCCTTGAAGCGCAAAGCGCGCCTCGGCGCCGGCCTTCCGCACGTGAACGTGAGGTGGAAGATGATCGCGCGTATAGATTTGGATTTCATAGCCGTCCTCACGCACGATCGTCGGCACAGGAATACCTTATCCTAACCGGTTAGGGTTGTCAAATGTCTCGCTTGAACGGCCATTCTGGCAACGATTCAAGCCCGTATCGAGGAGGGCTTCAAAGTGGCCATCGTGTCGCGGGACGACGATCATCCGGACGCCGTGCCCGAGCTCACGCGGCAGATTCGCCTCGAACAAGCATACGAACACCTCGTGGCGCGCCCGCACTACTGGCGCAAGCAACTCTCTTCAAAAGGTCGGCGCCTGACCGTTGGTCAGCTTCTCGCGCAGATGAAAGCAAATGCGTGGGGCATCGAAGAAGCGTCGCGAGAATTCGATCTTCCCGTTCTGGCCGTCACGGAAGCGCTCGACTACGGCAATCGCTTTGCCGATCTGATCGCCGCCGAAGCAGCCGAGGATGCGCGAGCCGCTAACGAACTTCGTGCGGCTGCTCCTTGACGAGTGCTCGGGCAGCCGGGCGCTGTTAGCAGCGCTCAAGGCCACCGGGCATGACGTCGTTCGCAGCGTCGATGTCCTCCGAGGCGGAGCAACCGATCCACAGGTCTTCCAATTTGCGTGCACCGAAAAGCAGGCGATCGTGACCCATAACTGTCGCGACTTCATCCGGCTCGCGGACGCCGACGATACCCATGCCGGCCCGCTCCTGATTTACCAAGCGCAACCGACTGGAGATCTTAGCGCCGCGCAGATCGCGGCCGCGATCGATAACGTTCAACGGACGCTGACCGCTGGCACCGAGACGTTTCCGGGGCGAACCACGATCCTCAACAACCACTACCCGCAGCGCACGCTAAGCGCGCGCACGGGCCTCAGAGCAAACGATATACTCCGAACGACATCGCAACCTGGGCCGACCGCCAAAACGGTTCGTAGGCTTCAGCCTGCGCTCGCTGCGGCGACGACCCCAGCGCAGAACCGCCGCGCCAGAGAATCTGGAATGATCGACAGGATGTACGCCGCCCCGTGACCTCGGGTCCCCAGACCGCTAGCGGGCGAATCTTGCAAGCGGGCAACTTGGCGTGATAGGCGAAACGTGCTCTCATGGCTTTGCCGGACATCGTTCTGCGGATCACCGAACCGGAGACCGAATGGATCCGCGGACGGCCGCTGCAAAAAGTGAGTCCGACCCGCAGCCACGCGCTGTTGCAGGGCACGATGCTCACGATCCTGCGTGCGTGGGGCGGGAGTGCCGCCGAAGTAGGCGCAGAATGGCGGTTTCGCGTGACACCGCCCGGGAAAGCAGCCCGGCCGCTCGTGCCGGACGTGGCCTACGTTGCGACGGAACGCTTGCGCGGAAAGACCGGCGATGAGCTGGAGGTGCCCCACCTTTCGCCCGACGTCGCCGTCGAAGTGTTGTCGCCGGACGACCGGCGACCCGACGTGGACGATAAAATCGCGACGTATCTGTCGGCGGGTTCGACCGCCGTCATCGTCGTCGACCCGAAACACCGCACCGTCGAGCTGCACGGTTCCGGCGGTAAGCACGTTTTTGGTTTGGGCGAAACGGCGATGCATCCGACGTTGCCGGGTTTGACGATTGCCGTTTCGGAACTATTCGACACGATCGCGCCTCCGTAGTTCCGCCGGCTCCGCTGTTTCGAGCGAACGGCTAAGTATTCGAAATTCTCAAAGACGGACGCGTCGCGCTTGGTGCGAAGGATCGCGATGACCGGTTCGGCGAGCTTCCACGCATTGGCGACTTGCGCGGAGACGATGTCGAGGAAGATGCGTTCGTCGAGCAAGATGAGCAGCTCTTGGTGAGTTCCCCGATCGAGTATGCCCCTGGCAAACCGGCTGCTCGGCCGAACGATCGAAGGTGCGAGCTCTTGCGGTGGGCGATCCAAGCTCGTGGCACGGGCTGAGTCGCCGTTCGCATCCCATCGCGCCCGTGACGTTGCGAGGCGTGGTGCCGGCTTGACGTTCTCGGCAGCTGGTGGGATTGAAGGGCCGTCGAAAGGAAGTGGCCACGTATGCAGCATCCGCTGGCGGCTCGGATTGCCCACGTCGAAGGCGCCTTCGGACAGGTCAACGAGCGGCTCGGTAGCATCGAGCGCCGGCTCGATACGATCGATTCGCGTTTCAACCATGTTAGCTTGAGGTTCGATCACATCGAGTCGCGCTTCAATCAGATCGACGTACGCTTCACATGGATGATCGGCACGCTAATCGGCGCCTGGGCAACCACGATCTTCGCCGTGCTCTTCCACCACTAACGATCATCCTTAACCAGACACCGTTGAGGGTGACGGTTTCGATCCGCGCGATCGCTCAGGCCCACCTTCGCACCAACCGGAGCCAAAGGGCGAGTGCGCGAGTTTTCTCCCACCCTCACCCAAGTTTCTCGCTAACGGCGCGCAGTTTCTCGGGGTTGCGCATTACGTACATAGCGGCGATGCGGCTTTGCGAGAACTGTAGCGCTATTGCGTCCTGCACGCCGGCGGCGTTAAACGTTACCAGACCGGGCAGGCCATTGAGGGTGACGGTTTCGATCCGGGTGATGCTCGGGCCGCCCTTCGCTTTCAATCCGAACAGTAAGCGCGCGACGCGATCGCGGCCCACCACCGGGACGCGCATCGCCGACACGTTGGCGCCGCCGTCGCTGGTGAAGGTGACGTCGTCGGTCAACAGGCGCTCGAGCGCGGCCGGGTCGTCGCCTTCGAGCGCTTCGAGGAATCTATCGCGGACGCGCAACAGTTCGCCGCGATCGAGCGGCGAGTGGCGGCGTTCGTCGCGCACGTGCTCGCGGGCCCTCGAGGCTAGCTTGCGCACCGCCGGCTCACTGCGGCCGAGCGTCTGCGCGACCTCGCCGAACGGTACGTCGAGCACGTCGTGCAGCAGAAAGGCGGCGCGTTCGAGCGGAGCCAGCCGTTCCAGCGCCACCAGCAGCGCGAACGAGATGTCGTCGGCCAGCGCCGCGGCGGCCTGCGGATCGTTGTCGCCTTCCGACACGACCGGCTCGGGCAGCCACGGGCCGACATACACCTCGCGCTTAGCTCGCGCCGAACGCAGCCGGTCGAGACACAGGCGCGTCACGATCGTGCGCAGCATCGCGCGATCATCGTCGACCGGCACGACCTCGAGGGCGCCGCGCCAGCGCAGGTAGGCGTCTTGCACGACGTCCTCGGCATCACCGTACTGTCCGAGCATCCGATAGGCGTGGCGCACGAGTTGCGCGCGCAGCGTTTCGAACCGGCCGGCAGCGTCGACGGTCATGCGTACTCGGGATGACGCACGGCAATGGTCTCTTTTCCGACGCGGACACGCACGCACGCATCGCCGTGGCCGATCGCGTACTTGAACGTCGGATACGACTGCGCGGCGACCATCGCGTACGCCAGCGAGACGAGGCCGGCGCGCCCCCAGCGGCGTAGGATTTCGGCGCGCGCTTCGTCGCCCGATCCGTCGCGCGCGATCGTCGACGTTGCCAGCTCGACCCCGAGCAGCGCCTCTTGCGAAAGCTTAGCGTAGTCGCTTTCCAGAATCGCGCGAATGATTTTCGGGTCGAGCCCTTCGGATTCGCCGATCGACACGCCGAGTTGGATGCACGGGCTGCAGTCGCCCGCCTTGGCCGCCGTCAGGCCCGCGGCGTAGTAGGTGTCCAACGGCACATTTTTTCGATAGCCGCCTAACTTTCCGAGTGCTTGCATCGGCATCACCGCGCTTACGCCGGCCTCGTCGACGATCTCTTGCATGTAGCCGGTGTCGTAGCCCCACTTGCGGCCGAACGCCGCCAACTGCCGTTTTACGAACCACTTGAACATAATGTCTTCTTCCTCCGCACCCTAGACGGGAAACCCGGACGAAGTGTGACACGCCTGGCTCGCGAGGCGGCTGATGCCCGGCGCGGGCGGCCTCTCGACTTTCTGCGCCATTCGCGGGATTGAGGCTGTATCCGAAGGAAAGGAGTACGCATGCACGCGCACCCGCTGGAAGCTCGGATAGCTCACGTCGAAGGCGCCTTCGGGCAAGTCAGCGAGCGCCTCGGCAGCATCGAGCGCCGGCTCGATACGATTGACGGGCGCTTCAGTCACGTCGATGCACGATTCGACCACATGGAGGCGCGTTTCAATTGGGTCATCGGGACGCTGATCGGCAGTTGGACCACCACCCTCTTGGCCGTTTTCTTCCACCACTAGCCTGCCACGCGACGCCGCGTTCCCTTCGAAGACACTACATCGTCGATGCATCCAGCGTTGCCGGGTTTGGCGATTGCCGTTTCGGAACTATTCGATACGATCGCGCCTCCGTAGTTCCGACATACGCGGCAGGCCGGCGGGATAGGTGCCCTCGGGATACTTCAGGCTAAACTGTTTCGAGCGAACGGCTAAGTATTCGAAATTCTCAAAGACGGACGCGTCGCGCGTGGCGCGAAGGATCGCGATGACCGGTTCGGCGAGATTCCATGCGTTGGCGACTTGCGCGGAGACGATGTCGAGGAAGATGCGTTCGTCGAGCAACCCGTGCTTCGCATAGGTCCCGACTTGCTCCCAGAAGTCGCAGATGAGCAGCTCTTGGTGA
>DATCGB010000122.1:0-7858 GCA_036509155.1 Candidatus Tumulicola sp.
GCCGCCGACCCCGCCGCCGCTTTCTACGCCGGCCACGCCGACGCCCGACGCCGTCTCAACGCCGATCCCGATGCCTTCGGGCTTCGGGCTTCCGAGTGCGGCCACGCCGGCTCCGGGTGAGAAAGCCACGCCCAGCCCGCCACCCGACGCCCGCAAAGGGCTCGAAGGCGTGTGGGAAGTCCAAATTCAGCACGGCGGCATGACCAACTACGCGCACTTCAAAATCGTGCAGACCGGCACGACTTTGAGCGGATCCTATCTCAACGACGCGGGCAAGCGCTATCCGCTGGCCGGATCGGTTGACGGACAGGCGGTCCGTCTGGTGGTTTCGATGCCCGACGGCACGTCGCTGCTGCTCGAGGGTCGGCTTGACGGCACGACCGATATGATCGGCATGCTCACGACGCCCAAGGAACAGACGGCGTTTACCGCCGCGTATCGCCCCAAAGAGAAATGGATCGACAATCTCAATGCCGCTCCGGGTGGACTCGGAGCCGGCGGCAGCGGCAGCGGCACCGGCACCGGTGGAGGCGGCGGCGGTTACGGGCCGCCTCGCTGACGACCCTCCTTGGCAGGTTAGACCGGCGTTTGCGCGAGCCGCTTTTCGACGTACGGGACTAGGCCGCCGGCGTCGATGAGCGAGCGCATGAACGGCGGAAACTCCGCCGCGCGGTATTCGGTGCCTTTAGTGATGTTGCGCACGATGCCGCTAGCCGGTTCGACTTCGATCTCGTCGCCATTCTCAATGCCGTCGACCGCTTCGTCGGATTCAAAAATCGGCAGCCCGATATTGAGCGCGTTGCGATAAAAAATTCTCGCGAAGCTCTTGGCGATGACGGCCGCCGTCCCGGATCCCTTGATGGCGATCGGCGCGACCTCGCGGCTCGAACCACACCCGAAGTTTCGATCCGCCACGATGATGTCGCCGGCCTTCATGCGGGTCGCGTACTGCGGATCGAGTCCTTCGAGCGCGTGCTTCCCCAGCTCCGCCTCGTCGACGATGTTACAGTATTTTCCCGGAATGATTACGTCGGTATCGACGTTTTTTCCGTACTTATGCGCGTGTCCGCGCAGTTTCGAGTCCATTGCGGTTACACTCCAGCCAGTTCGAGGACGCGCGGATCGGTAATCTTGCCGGTCAACGCCGAGGCCGCGCAGGTCGCCGGCGACGCCAGATACACCTCGGCCTTGGGCGACCCCATTCGGCCGACGTAGTTGCGATTGGTCGTCGAGACGGCGCGTTCGCCATCGCCCAGCGTGCCCATGTGACCGCCGAAACAGGCGCCGCATCCCGGCGTATTTACGGCGCAGCCGGCCGCCGCCAACTTCGTGAGGATGCCTTCGTCGGCGGCCTGCATCCAGACTTTTTGACTGCCGGGGTTGACGATGACGCGCAGGCTCGGCGCGATCCGTTTCCCGTCGAGAATGTTCGCGACGACGCGCAGATCTTCGATGTATCCGTTCGTGCACGAACCGATGAAGACTTGATCGACCGAGATGTCGTCCGCGGCGACTTCCGAAATCGGGTGAACGTTATCCGGCGTGTGCGGACACGCAACCTGCGGCTCCAGCGCGTCCACGTCGATAGTTAGAACGCGCTCGTAGACCGCATCGGGATCGGCTTTGTCGACGACGAACGGGCGGTCGGTGCGCTCGGTAACGTACGCCAACGTCTTGGCGTCGGCGTGAAAGATGCCGTTCTTCGCCCCGGCTTCGATCGCCATGTTGGCCATCGTGATCCGCCCGGTGATTGAAAGTTCGTCGACCGTGGTTCCGTGGTACTCGATGGCGCGATAGGTCGCGCCATCGATGCCGAGCTGGCCGACCGTCGCAAGCATGACGTCCTTGGCAAACACCATCGGTCCGAGCCGGCCGCTGTACACGATTTTAATCGTTGCCGGAACCTTGAGCCAAACTTCTCCCAGCACGAACGCCGCGGCGATATCGGTCGAGCCCATGCCGGTCGCGAACGCGCCGAACGCGCCGTACGTGCAGGTGTGCGAATCGCCGCCCACGATCAGCTCGCCCGGCGCGATCAAGCCTTCCTCGGGCAATACGACGTGTTCGATCCCGCCGCGCCCGACGTCGAAAAAGTGTTCGATCTGCTGCTCGCTCGCAAAGTCTTTCATGAGTTTGGCGAGTTTGGCCGATTGCGCGTCCTTAGCCGGCACGAAATGGTCTTCGACCAGGGCGATCTTGTGGCGGTCGAACACCCGATCGGCGCCTTTGATGCCGCGCATCACGGCGATCGCGACGGCGGCCGAAAGTTCGTTGGCGAGAACCAAGTCGACCTTCGCGTTGATAATGCTGCCGGGATCGACCCGTTCGACCCCCGCATGCCGCGCTAGAATCTTTTCCGTCAGTGTCATTCCCATGGAGACAACGGTTATCCGGCGAAGCACCGGAGTCATGCATCAGGACAGGCAATTCGGGTTCTCGACCCGGGCGATTCATGCCGGAACCCCGCCCGATCCGGCGACCGGAGCGCGCGCCGCGCCGATCTATCAAACGGCGGCCTACGTTTTCGACTCGACCGAGCAGGCGGCAGAACTCTTTGCGCTTCGGAGTTACGGCCACATCTACAGCCGCATCAGCAATCCGACGGTAGCCGCATTCGAAGAACGCATGGCCAGCCTCGAGGGCGGCCTCGGCGCGATTGCTTTTTCGAGCGGTCTGGCGGCCCAGCTGTGCGCCGTACTCGCGCTGGCGCAGGCCGGCGACCATCTCGTCTGCTCGCAGAACGTATACGGCGGCACCGTAACGCAGTTGATGGTGACCGTCAAGCGCATGGGCATCGAAACGACTTTCGTTCCAATCGACGACCTCGAAGCGCTGCGCGCGGCGATCCGGCCGACGACGCGCCTGGTGCTGGTGGAAACCGTCGCCAACCCGTCGGGAGAACTCGCCGATCTCGACGCGCTCGCGCGCATCGCCCACGATGCCGGCGTCCCGCTGGCAGTCGACAACACGTTCGCATCGCCGTATCTTTGCCGCCCGATCGAGCGCGGTGCCGACCTCGTGCTCCACTCGGCCACGAAGTTCATCGGCGGGCACGGGACGACGATCGGCGGCGTCCTGGTCGAATCCGGAACGTTTCCCTGGGATAACGGCCGCTTTCCGCTCTTGTCCGAGCCCAGTCCGGGCTACCATCAAAAAATCTTCACCGAGACGTTCGGCGAGTACGCCTTCCTCATGCGCGCGCGGGCCGAAGTGCTGCGCGACGTCGGCGCGCAAATGTCGCCGATGGATGCCTGGCTGCTCCTGCAGGGGTTGGAGACGCTCGCCGTTCGAATGGATCGGCACGTCGCCAACGCCCGCGCGATCGTCGCGTTTTTACGGACGCGCTCCGAAGTGGCGTGGGTAAAGGAACCCCAACTCGGATCGATCTTTACCTTCGGTTTGCGCGGCGGCCGCGACGCCGGCCGCCGCTTCATCGACGGGCTCGAGTTGTGGAGCCATCTCGCGAACGTCGGTGACGTTAAGAGTCTGGTGATCGCGCCCGCCTCGACGACGCACTCGCAGCTTTCCGACGACGAACTCGAACGCGCCGGGGTACCGCCCGAATCGGTGCGCCTTTCGGTCGGGCTCGAAGACGTCGACGATCTCGTGTGGGACATCGGCAACGCTCTTCGCAACGCGGCCGTCCCGGCGGGCGCGCCGGCGTGATCGCACGCACGCCGTTCCAGCGCCGCGACCTGTTGGAGCGGGTCGTGACGATCGCCGTCGTCGGCGCGTCGGCCAACCCGCTGCGCCCGAGCTACACCGTTTTTTCATACCTGCGAACCCAAACGCACTACGACGTGACGCCGATCAATCCGGCAATTGCGGAGATCGACGGGGTGCCCGCCTATCCATCGCTGGCGGCCTACGCCGCCCAACGCGGAGCTCCCGATCTGGTCGACGTATTCCGAAAGGCCAGCCAAGCCGTCGGCGTGACGAACGAGGCGATTGCGGCCGGCGCGAAAGCGATCTGGTTTCAGTACGACATCGTCAACGAGGCCGCGATCGAACTGGCCGACCGGGCCGGCTTGACGGTCGTCGTCGACCGCTGCATCAAGGTCGAAATCGCCCGCTTCTCCGGCGGTCTCGCCACCGCCGGACTGAACAGCGGGCTGATTACGTCGCGTCGCCGTGCGTAAGACGCGCGGCGCACCGGCGTCGTACGCTTGCGAGTCGGACGCGTTGGATGCCGAGATTCTGACGATCGTCGACGACTGGCATCGGCACGGCGTTGGGTTGGACGAAGCCGTCTTTACCGACCTCGCACTCCGGCTGTTCGACTATCAGTTTCGCTACGACCGCCCGTACGCCGCGTACTGTTCGGCGCTCGGCGTTTCACCTGCCGCACCGCCGCGGTCGTGGTACGACATTCCCGCCGTTCCGGCGGCGGCGTTCAAAGACGCAACGCTGGCTACCTTCGATCCGGCTAATGCCGCGCTCGTATTCGACACGAGCGGCACCACGGCCCGCCGCGCCGGACGGCACTTTTTCGAAACGGCGGCGCTCTACGACGCCGTGCTCGTGGCCGCCTTCGATCGCTTCATGCTGCCCGACGGCGCGCGCTTACGCTACTTCAATCTCGTTCCAAATCCGGACGAGCGCGCGACGTCGTCGCTCGGATACATGATGCGCCGGGTCGCTTCGGAGCGCGGCGCCGGGCCGGCCGGCTGGTACCTCCGCGGCGAGGCGCTGGCCGTCGATGCGTTGACGGCGGACTTGCGCGCGGCCGTCGCCGCTCGACAGGCCGTCTGCATCGCGGCGACGGCGTTTGCGCTCGCCCACGTTCTCGACCACCTGGAGCGCGAAGGGCTGCGCTTTTGCCTGCCGCCCGGTTCGCGCCTGATGGAGACGGGCGGTTTCAAGGGCCGCACGCGCGTCGTCCGGCGCGAGGACCTTTATCGCCGTCTCGGCGACGTCTTCGGCGTGCCGCAAAACGCAATCGTTGCCGAATACGGAATGACGGAGCTTACGTCGCAGTATTACGACGACGTGCTGGTTCGCCCGAACGCCGCCTCCGCCTGCGTTCGGACCAAAGTCTCCCCGCCGTGGCTGCGCACCCGCATCGTCGGAACCGATGGGAAGGCGCTCGCGCGCGGAACCGTCGGCGCGCTCGTTCACGTCGACTTAGCGAATCGTTCGTCGTGTATCGCGATTGCAACCGAAGATCTCGGCGTCCGCTTGCCCGAATCGGCCGATGCCCATGCGGCCGACGGCATCGTGCTGATCGGCCGCGAATCCGGCGCGGCACTGCGCGGCTGTTCGTTGGATGCCGAGAGCCTGCTCCGCCAGTAGCCGGAGAGGTTCCTAGGTCGGACTCGCGGTCGGCGTCGGGCCGCCGGTTGGGCTAGAACTCGGCACGGGCGTCGTGGGAATCGGTCCGACCCGTACGATCGCTCCGCCCGCATTCGCTTCGATGGTCACGTTGCGACCGCGGTCTCCGGTACGAAACGTGCGGGCCCGCGGATACAAGCCGTGAGCGTCGGTGCCTTGCGTCAACGGATTCCAAATATCGCCCAACGCGAACACGACCGTTTGCGGAACCGTAACCGAGATCTCGGCCGTGCCGCCTTTCGGACCGATGAAAATATTTCCACCGGCCGACTGCTCGGGACCGTGTCCGAAGTCGACGCCGGGCGACAACGGAATCGGCGACGTGACCGGCACGACCGAATCCCGGTAACCATACTGCTTCGATTGAAACGTTTGGTAGGCCGAGTTGACGCCCGCACTTCCATCGGTGGCGATACCGATTTTTCCGCCGATCGTGCCCTGCGTCGGCTGCCCCGACAAAAAGACGCTGGGTTCGAGGCCGTTGGGAATCGTAAATGCGAGGATCGCGTAGTCGCTTCCCAAGATCTTGCAAGCCGTGCAGTTCAGGGTCCCGCTCGGAAGGAGGATGCCCGCGATTCGCGGACGCACCAGCGGCATACCCGCCGCAAAACTCGCGTGCGCCGCGCTCAGCGATCCGAGTGCGTCCATCGACGCATACGACGCGTTCGCGGGCAGCGCGAGCCGCGCCGCACCGACGTAGACGTTCGACATCGAGATCGGCGAGGTGACCGTCGAGGCGACTTCTAGCGTCGCGAAAGCGGTTTTCGACGACGGCCTGCCGGCGAGTTTTTCAAGAGCGAGGTCTTCGCCAAAACCGTTGATGAACGAGCCGGCGGTGGGCAACCGGCCGCCGGCGTATCCGGTCCCGACGATCGCCATCCCGGTCGGCAGGACGATCGGAAAAACTTCCCCGGTGGCAGCGTCGTACGTACCGGCCGCTAACTGAATCGTGAGCCCCGGCGTCGTCGAGTTCTTTACGACGGTAACCGCTTTGGTCAGCGTCTTGTACGGTTTCGCCGTCGTCCCGTCGCCGGTGGAATCGCTGCCGGTAACCGGATTGACGGCGATCGTCGTTAACGGCGCGAGCGTCGGCGGGATCGTCGACGGTTTTCCGCGCCGCGTGCACCCCACGCCGCCAACCAAGCCGGCAATCGCCAGCGCCACGACGATCGAAAAAAATGCACGCGTGAGCCAAGGCATGATGCGCCCTTTTGCCGCGCCGCCTTCGGGGACCTAGGCGGGCTCCGGCCGAAGCCTACGCAAATGAAGCTCGTCGAGCGCCCGGTTCGTTCGATCGTGCGCGCCGTGGCCGACGCGGCCGCGCGCTGGGCGGACGCCGACTTTCCGCCGCGCGTGCGCGCTTTGGGCGGCGTATGCGCGCGAACCGGTTACTCGCTACCGGTCGTCGAGTATGCGCTCGATCGCCTCTTTTCATCGTTAACCGAATCGGCGATCGAGGCGGTCATCGTTTCGGAACTCGGCTCGTTGCGCGCGCTCGACGAGTTCGTCGAGCGCCAAGGCCGCCCGCGTGCCCGCGCGCTGCCGATCGGGCGCGTGTGCGTGATTTCGAGTCGCAGCACGATCGGTGTCGCGATCGTCCCGGCCGTCTTCGCGCTGTGCGCGAAGTGCGACGTGCTCGTTAAGGATCGCGAGGACGCCCTGGTCGCGGCGTTCTTTGCAACGCTCGCCGACGAACTCGACGAACTGCGCGAGGCGGCGATCGCCCGACCGTGGGACGGCCGCGACGCTGCCGGCCTACCCGGCGCCTTCGACGCGGTCGTCGCCTACGGCAGCGACGAGACCCTGACGCACATCCGCCGGAGTCTTCCAATCGCTACGCGCATGGTTGCGTTCGGGGCAAAGGCCAGCTGCGGTTACGTCGCGCGCGAGGCGCTCGCCGACGCGGCAGCGGCGCGCCGCGTAGCGCGCGACGCCGCGCGCGATCTCGTGCTGTACGAAACGGAAGGTTGTCTGTCGCTGCACGTTTTGTTCGCCGAACGCGGCGGCGCCGTTTCATCCCAAGATTTCGCCGCGCTGTTGGGACGCGAAGTGGAGCGAGCCGCCGTGGAATTTCCCGTCGGCGCGCGCGACGTCGCCGACGTCGTTCGGATCGCGGGTGCGCGCGACGCCGCGGTCTTTCGCGCCGCCGGCGGAAACGGTGCCGTGTACTCCGATGCGAGCGCGAGTTACGTGACGATCCTCGATCCGCCGGAAAGCGATCCGCCCGCGTTCCTCGCGCGTACGCTCGGTATCCGGAGCGTCGACTCGCCCGCGCAAGCCGCCGAATATGTCGAACGTCATCGCCTCCCGATCGAAGCGCTCGCCGTGGCCGGCCTGCGCCCCGACCTCACCGCCCTGGCGATTCGCATCGGCGCGGCAAGAATCGCACCGCTTGGCCGGCTCCAGTCCCCGCCCCTGGGCGCCTATCACGGCGGACGTCCGCGCGTGTCCGACTTCATTTTCTGGTTAACGGACGAAACGTGAGCGACGAGCGTCTCGAAGAACTCAGCGGACCGGTTCCCGGGCC
>DATCGB010000123.1:0-2366 GCA_036509155.1 Candidatus Tumulicola sp.
GAGACCGGCACCGTCGGCTGCGAGGGCATCGGTGGCGTTCAGGCGGCGTTGCACGTCGCGCGAGTTCCCAGCGAAATGGTATGTCAGGTCGGCGGCGAGGCCTACTCGATGAGCGTAGACTCGTTCGAACGCGCTCTTGCCGAAATGCCTTATCTCCGCTCGCTTGTCGACTACTACCTGCAATGCCTGATGAACCTCATGAGCCAATCGATTGCCTGCAACCGGCTGCACGAACTCACGCAGCGCTGCGCGCGTTGGCTTCTCCTTACCCGCGATCGCGTGGGTGCCAACGAGTTCCACCTCACGCACGAATATCTGGCATACATGCTCGGCGTGCGGCGGTCGGGCGTGACCGTCGCGGCCGGAATCTTGCGCGACGCCGGTGCGATTTCATACCAACGCGGCAACATGAAAATTCTCAATGCGAAAAAACTAGAACGAACGTCGTGCGAGTGCTACCGCGTCATCGCCGACGAGTTCGACCGGCTGCTGCCGCCGTCAGGCGGCAGCTAAGCATTGCCGTCGGATCTGCCTATTTAAAGAGCGCGACCGCGTCGTAGCATCACATCCCGCTCGGAAGCATGTTGCAGTCGATCATCTTGTTGAGGAGCGGGCCGGCAACTATATTCACGAACTGCGAGCGCGCTTGCGCGTTCCCCTTGAGCTTAGCGGCCATCGGACTCGGGCTGGCGCTGGCGCCGCCGCCCTTCATCTTCGCCATCGTCGCCGCGAATTGCGTGCAGTTCTCCCCGCCGATTTTCGCAACCATCTTGTTGGCGGCGCCGACGGCGATCTTGTCGGCCATGGCGTTCCCCATCTGCGCGCGGGCGGGAATCGCCGCCGCGGAGGATAACACGATCGCCGCGGTCGCCGCGATCCCAACGTTGCGAAGCGTCTGTATTGAAAAAGACACGTACTGACCTCCAGCGTGGTTCTGAGGATGAGGGCCGAGAAATTCTTTAGACGGCGGCGTGAATCCCCCCGAATGCGGGACGGCGCGTCAGGGACACCTCGGGAGCCACGCCGTCGGCAGCTCGCGGGCAGTGAAAGTTCCATTAAACGAACGCTTTCCACGTTTTATCGCCTTTGGCGCGGGTATCGGGTTAGCATGAAATCTCTATTACGCCCCGCCATTTTAGCCCTCGCATTCGGCGGACTGTTCGCAATGCCATCGCTGTCGATTCCCGCGATGGCGCAGACCTATCCTTATCCAACCTACACGACCTGGCAGTCAGGTTGGAACGCGCACAAGTACGACAAGAAACACGTTATGCTCGGCGTCGTTACCAACTTTTCGCCGTACCGGCTCACGATCCAACGCCGGAACGGGATCCAGCAAGTCGTGGATCTCAAAAACGGCACGAAGATCTTCCCGGTCGGCGCGACGCCGACGACGGGCGAAACGGTCGCCCTAGTCGGTCATTACAGCAACGGCACCTTCATCGCCGGGCGCGTGATCCTTCACTGAACGCGAGCGTTCCTCCGGGCTATTCGTAGTCCGGAGGGCGGCCGTCGTTCTTTTGGTGGAGGAAAAAGTTCGGCCCTAAGGGTGCCTGGATGGGGACGAACTTGCGCGGCTTTTTGTTGAAGGTGAACGCGTCGCCGGCCGGCGAGTTGGCGCGCGCGTCGCTTTTGGCTAAACGAGGCAGGCCGAAAACATCTTCGGCAAACCTCAGGATGCTGCCCGTTTCGTAGCGCACGTGCGAAACGTGGTCGCGCTTTGCGTAGGGTGAGATGATCAACAGCGGGACGCGAAAGCCCAGTCCGTCGTAGTCGAGATGCGGCGGCGGCACGTGGTCGTACAGGCCGCCCCAGTCGTCCCACATCACGAAGATCGCGCTCGACTTCCAAAATTTACTTTTGCCGACGGCGTTGACCAGCGACGTGACCCACGACGGTCCGAATCCGCCCCCGCAGTTGACGTGATCGGAATCCTCGCACAGCGGGGTGATCCACGTCACGTTGGCCAGCGTACCGGCCGCGACGTCGGTGATGAACTTCTTCTGCGGCGTAATGACGTCGTTGGTCCAATCCGGGCCGTAGCGAATGTGGCGAACCGCTTGATAGCCCGACCATACGTAGTCGGTGAAGTCGTTGATATCGCTGGAGTAAAAGCGCCACGACAGGCCGGCGTTATCGAGTTCGTCGCCGAGCGTTTGATAGTCGAAGCAGGCCTGTTGCTCGCTCCCGTAGGTGCGCTGCTTGGTGATCGTTTGCACCGTATCGCTGGGGCCGCCGTCGCAGCCCCAATAGCCCCAGGGCAAGTCCACGCTCGATTGGGCCTGCGCGGCGATGATATACTGATGCGAAACGAAGCTTTCGTCGAGGTGCGACTGGAACATGCGGTCGGCCAGCACCCACTCGTG
>DATCGB010000124.1:0-3143 GCA_036509155.1 Candidatus Tumulicola sp.
AGGGCTGCGGCGGAAGACACGTTTCATTGGAAAATCTCGAACTTTTTCGCGAAGCCGAAAACCCGCCGGATGCGGGTTTTTCGAGCGGTTTTCCAAGGGAACGCGTCTTCCGCCGCAGCCCTTCGCCACGACGTGCCCAAGCAGACAAACGAAAAAAGGCTTAGACGGTGCGGATCTTTGGTTTTGTCAGCCAGACGGTTAAGAAGGTTAGGGCGCAGAGGGTGCCGGCGAGAACGAACATTTCGTGCAGGCCGATGACGGAGGCGATGGCGCCGTCGACGAGCGACCCGGCGGGCACGACGCCGATCGCGATCATGGTGTAGACGGCCAGCGCGCGACCGCGAACTTCGTCGGGCGAGAGCATTTGGATGAGCGTGTTGGTTGCGCCCAGCAGCGCCATCGTGCCGACGCCGATGAGGAAGAGCACGGGAAGCGTGAGCGCCAGCGTCGGCATGAAGCCGAGCAGCACGATGCCGCCCGACATTAGCAGACCGGCCTGAAGCCAGAGACGCGAACGACGCTCGCGCTGGGCGAAATACGCCGTGATGAGCGCTCCGCCGAAGCCGCCGATACCGATGGCCGAAACGGCCCAGCCGAGTCCGCGCGCACCGGCGTGCAGCACGTTTTCGGTAAGGGCCGGAATCAGTTGGCTGTACGGACGTGCGAAAACTGCGGTGATGAAGAATGCCAGCAGGATCCAGCGCAGGATCGGATGCCCGGAGATGAAGCGGATGCCTTGCTGCATCGCGCGCAGCATCGGCTCGCGCTGTTTGGCCGTCGGCGGCGCCGGCGTCATCAGAACCACCGCGACGACCACGGCCAGCGTCAGAACGGCGTTGACGTAGAACGAGCCGGCAACGCCGACCCAGACGATGAGGACGCCCGCGATGGCCGGTCCGATCACCGCCGGCGCGTTGAACGCGACCGAGTTTAGACCCACCGCGTTGCCGACGTACTGGCGATCGACCAGCAGCGGCACCCAGCTCTGGCGGGTCGGGGAGTCGAAGGCGTTGGCGGCCGAGTTGAGCACGGAGATCAACACCAGGCTCACCATGTCGAGCCGGTGCGCGCTGGCGAGCAGCGCCAGCAGGAGAGCCGCGACCGCCATCGTCGTGTTGGTGACGATCAGCACGCGTCGGCGCGGCAGCTGATCGGCGATGACGCCGGCGATGGGCGAGAGCAGCAGCACTGGAATCGCGCGCGAAGCCCCGAGAATGCCGAGGTCGAGCGCGGCGGCGTGCGGCGATCCGGCGAGCAGAGCGACGAAATATCCCATCGCCGTAAACTGCATCCAGGTGCCGAGGTTGGAAACCATCAAGCCGCCCCAGAGAAGCCGGTAGTCGCGATAGCGCAGCGCGGCGAAAATCGACGCCGGCCGTTTTGGGACCGGCTGTTCGATCATCGGTTCGCGCCGTCGCGAATCCGCGCCGCGGCGACGATCAGCGCGGCGCTTTGCACTTCGCCAAAGCGCGAGGTGTCGATGCAGAGATCGTAGTTACCGGGATCGCCGAACTTCGCGCCGTACCAATCGTGCAGATACGCGGTGCGCATCCGGTCGACGCCGTCCACTTCCGTTTCGGTGGTTTTGAGATCGGTGTGATACGCCTTCATCACGTGCGCGATGCGCCACTCGCGCGGTGCGTACATGAAGACGCGCAGCACGCCGGGGTCGCGACCCAAAATGACGCCGCCTCCCCGCCCGATGATGACGACGTTCCCGGCGGCCGCGTACTCGCGCACGGCTCGCCGAACCGCTTCGAGCAACTCTTTGTCGAACGGCGGGACCGACGACGACGCAGCCAGCTCGGGCGTCGCGAGTTCGAGGCTCGCCAGCAGGCGCTCTCCGAGCGTTCGCCCCGTATCCTCGTTGGCTTCGACTTCTTCGGGGGAAATGCTCAAGCGCTTGGCCACCACCACCGGCAGCTGTCCGTCGACGTAGTCGCAGCCTAGCTCGTCGGCGGCACGCTTGGCGATTGCCAGCGCGCCCGATCCGTACTCGTTCGAGACCGTCACTACCATGGAAGGCATGTACGCAGCGCCGAAGCATAGGACCTCGATGCCGATCATCCAGACCCGCGATCTGCGCAAGGTTTTCCGCACCGTCAAGCGCGTGCCAGGCCCGCTGGGGGCGCTGCGCACGCTTTTCTCCCCGTCGTACGAGGACCGCGTGGCGGTTGCCGGCGTGACCATGTCGCTCGAGCCGGGCGAGCTGGTCGGCTATATCGGGCCCAACGGCGCCGGCAAGTCGACCACGATCAAAATGCTTACCGGCATCCTCGTGCCAACCTCCGGGGAAGTCCGCGTCGCCGGGATCGTTCCCTTCGAGCGGCGCCAAGAGAACGCCCGGCATATCGGCGTCGTTTTCGGCCAGCGCAGCCAGTTGTATTGGGACCTTCCGTTGGTCGAATCGTTCGAACTCCTGCGGGCGATTTACGGGATTGCGCGCGACCGCTACCGTCGCAATCTCGACGAGTTCGTCGCCATTCTGGAGATGGAGGATTTTTTGCGGACACCGGTCCGCCAGCTTTCGCTCGGCCAGCGGATGCGCGGCGACTTTGCCGCGGCCCTGCTGCACGATCCGGAAATCGTGTACCTCGACGAGCCGACGATCGGGCTCGACGTCGTCGCCAAAGATGCCATCTCGGCGTTCATCTCGCGCATCAACTCCGAGCGAGGGACCACGATCGTCCTGACGACGCACGATCTCGCCGAAGTCGAGCGGCTGTGCCGACGGATCGTTCTCATCGACCACGGCGTCATCATCTACGACGGCGGCGTCGAGCGGATCAAGACCGAATACGGGCGATTTCGCACGCTGGTGGTACATTTCAGCGAGCCGGTTCCCGACGCGCGGCTGGAAGGCGCGGAGTTTGCCGGTTCCGACGGTAACAGCGCCCGCTTTAAATTCGACCGCAACCTCCAACGCGTCGACCGGCTCGTCCGACAAGCCAGCGAACGCTATCGGGTCGAAGACGTCAACATCGAGGAACCGGACCTCGAATCGATCATCCGGCGCATCTACGTTGAAGGTTATGAGGAGGCCGCCCGATGATCGTTTCGAGCAACGCCAAGAAGCCGAAAATCCATTCGAGTTCGTACGTTGCCCCGAGCGCTACCGTCGGCGGCGACGTGACGATCGGCTC
>DATCGB010000125.1:0-4665 GCA_036509155.1 Candidatus Tumulicola sp.
ATTTTCCCCGAGTTCTTGCGGAAACTGAGATTTTGCACTCATAACGCTCAAGACCCAACGCCGCCCGCGTCGTTTTCAGCGCGTCGGCCGGCCGGCGCCGCGGCGTCGCAGGCTCGGGGCGGCTAGCGGCGAGAACAGGAATCGCTATGAAAGCCGTCACGACCGGACTCGCGATGCTGACGATCGTCACGCTCGCAGCATGCTCGTCACACAAAACGACCGTTCAGACGAGCAGTGGGGCGGCGGGGACGAAGGAAGGCACGATGGCGATCGGTCGAAGCGTCGATGCCGCCAAGCTTGGAGCGCCGGTCTACCCCGGCGCGCAGACGGGTCCGGGCCAAAGCCTTACGTCAAGCAGCGCCACCCGTTCTACCGTTGTGGCGAACTTTGCGACCCCCGACGAATTCGATAAGGTCTACGAGTACTACAAGCGGCACATGCCGGCCGGATCGGAAAGGATGAAGGTTTCGAGCGGTAACGGTTCGATGGCATCCTTTCACGTCGGCGACCGAAGCAGTCGGAGCGAAGTGATCGTGCAAATATCTTCCGACAAGCCGACCGAAACCGACATCCTCATAACCCACGCTACGAACGCTGCCCGTGCGCCGGCGACCTCCGCGTTACCGGCAGCTTCCACCGAAACGCCTTCGCCGCAATCTTCCGGCTAAAAGATCCCTCGAGTTACGGTTGCGCCGGGCGAAAATCGAGCGATCGCGAGTTGATGCAGAAGCGCGCGCCCGTCGGACCGGGACCGTCGTCGAACACGTGTCCTAAATGCGAGTCGCAACGCTTGCAACGCACTTCGGTGCGGTGCATGCCGAAGGTGTCGTCGTTGAGAAGCCGGACGTTTTCTTGTTGTTCGGGATGCGTAAAACTCGGCCAGCCGCAGTGCGAGTCGAACTTCGCGTCGGAGCCGAAGAGGGCGTTGCCGCAAGCTCCGCAGACGAAAGCCCCGTCCTCGCGCACCTCGAGCAGGCTACCCGAATGAGGCGCTTCGGTACCGGCTTCGCGTAGGATGTGATAGCGCTCCGGCCCCAGCTCCTCTTTCCACTGCTCTTCGGTCTTTTGGATCTCTGCGTCGGGGGCGGCGTCGCGTAATTTTTGAGTCATGCACCCGTAGAACGCCGCCCGCGGCGGCGGTGGATGCACGTCCGGGCAAAAGGCGAGAGTTTACCCGATGCGGACCGAGCGCATCGACAAGGAGCCCGCCTCGATCCCGTCGACCACGGTCGTGACGGTTTCGCCTTCCCGGCGCAGCGAGACGACGTACAGGAGCGGTAAGTAGTGCTCGGGTGTCGGCACCGCGAGCGAACCGTCGGGGTGGCGCTCGTAGCGTACGAGCGCGTCGCGGTCGCCGGCTTGGATTGCGGCGCGCGCGTACTCGTCGAAGCGCAGCGCCCAGTCGTAGCCGCCCCGGGCGCCAAAGTCCGCCATCCGAAGGTTGTGCACGATATTCCCGCTGCCGAGGATCAGCACGCCCTCGTCGCGCAGCGGTGCCAGCGCCGCACCCAACTCCCAGTGAAAGGCCGCCGGCTGGCGGGCGTCGATCGCGAGTTGGACTACCGGAATGTCCGCCGCTGGAAAAAGATGCACCAGCACCGACCAGGCCCCGTGGTCCAGCCCCCATGCTTGGTCGAGGCTCACCTCGAACGGCGAAGCGAGCCGCGCAATGCGCGCCGCTAGATCCGGCGAACCCTGGGCTGGGTATTGCACGGCGTACAAATCGCGTGGGAATCCGTAAAAGTCGTGAATCGTCCTCGGACGATCCATCGCGGTAACGGCCGCGCCGTCGGCATACCAGTGCGCCGAAACTACGACGATCGCTTTCGGACGCGGCAACGCCTCGCCGGCCGCACGCCAGCTTTGCGAATAGCCGTTACTTTCGATAGCATTCATCGGACTGCCGTGTCCGACGAACATTGCGGGCATCACGAGCAAGCTTGGCCTCCTCTCTCACCCATAACCGGCAAAGGCGAGGCGGCGATGCGGGCGCGAATAGGGGCGCATGAAGCTGCTGATCGAGATTCTGCTGTCACTCATCCTGCACCCGATCGCGATGATCTTGATGTGGATCAACCTGATCGCGCGCGGCGATATGTCCACCTTCGTGAAAGTCGTATGGTTCGTCGTCAGCATCCTCTGGGGACTCGGGCCGATCTTGTACGTTCTGGTAGCCGAGGGCGAGCTGTGGTAGATCGCCCGTGCAATCGCGCGCGTCGGGCGCTTAGGTCCGCGTCCAAACCAGCTTGTTGCCGGTCCCCCAGATCTCGGGAGGCAAGGTTCGAATCGTTAGCGTGTTTCCCGCGACGTCGAAACGGCGCTCCAACGTCGTACCGACCAGATTTGTGAAGACGCTGACCTCGATATGATGAAAAACGTGATCCCCGCGCACTTCGTACCTGCCGGCGTAAGACAAGAAATTGGCCAGCGATTCCGTGATCTCGGCGGACGTTGACGTCGCGCCCTTGGGTGACTCGAGCTTGGGGCGGTGCGCGGCCATGAGGGTCGCCGACATTCGGCCGCTGGGCGTGTAGATGAGATAGCCGATCGGATTCGGTCCGAAACGCGGCTCGCCCGACTTCCCGGCCGTTTCGATAACGAAGCTCTCGAGTTTCCAAGCTCCGGCGACGGCATTCGCGACCGCCGTTGTGGGAGCCGGTGCGGCGGCCCGCGCACTCGCACTCGTCGCCGCGACTAGGCCAAACGATGCCGCCGTCTCCAATAATTTCTTGCGGGAAAGATTCACCCTTAACCCCTTCCTATCCGACGTCGCACTAAAGACAAAAAAACCCCACGCTTTCACGAGACGCTTCTTCGCCCATTCTGGAGCCGTTGACGGGGATTGAACCCGTGACCTCCTCATTACCAATGAGGTGCTCTACCACTGAGCTACAACGGCGGACAGCTTGGCGGGGGTCACATACTACGTTGCCGACCACCTCTCCTACAAGGGCCTTGTTCGCCAAACGCCGCTCCCTGACGCGCATCTACGGCAAGAGACGCGTCGCCGACGCCACCGTCTCCTCGAGCATATTTCGCTGGAACGCGATCATGTCGGGCACGTGCGGGAACCGCGCATCCGTACGGTCGGTGCTCAGGTGGTAGCGTTCGCCGTCTCCCCTCAGCGCACCGCGCTTTCGAAGCGTCTCAAGAGCCTTGAGGACGGTTGCGTCCGGAGCGCGGCGCAGCACGGGATCGACGAAGACATTTCCCGGCAGCGAATCGAGGCGCCGTCGTACCGCGAGCACCGCGTCCGAAGCGGCAAAACCGTCGGAATCGTCGAGCAAGAATGCGGCCAGCAACGCCGAGATCGTGATCGGCCGCGCCGCGGCCAGCGACGTCCCGACGTCGGCGACCCCGGCGTACGGAAGAACGCGGTAGAGCATCGAGAGCCGCCCGTCCCGGAACGGGTCGTATGCGACGGCGCATAGCCACAGATCGGCGAACGGTGCGAGCGCGTCGACAATTCCGTTGCGCATCGGATGCATGCGGCCGTCGCGACTGAAGTCGCCCTCCGGCGTAACGTAAAAGGTCGCACCGGCCCGCACTCGCTCGACAATGGCCGCGATGTCGCGTTGGTTCACCGTACGGAGATTTTCGAGCACTTCGCGCCGGTATGGCTGCTTCAGGCGGCCCACTTTGATCCAGGCCTGGGCGCGCGCGAAGTTTTCGAGTTTCCATAAGTCGCTGAAAACGCGGCCGTCCAATTCTAACGACGCGAGCGTTTCGTCCGGCAAGATCGCGTCGAGCCCGAGATCGCCGTGGGCCGCGCGCAGCTCTTCCACCAGGCTGACGAGCGGCCGCGAGAAGAGATGATTCTCGATCGGCAGGATGCTAAAGCAGTCCCACAATCCGGTCAGGTTCACGCCGCGCGTGAAACGTGCCGTCCAGGGCAGCCGCGCCGCAATGAAGCCCGTTTCGAACGTGCGGCGGGAGTTGCACATGAACAGCGGCTTCCACGGATGCCGGAGAAACGTGCGCGCCGTAATCATTTCCCCTTCATCCATGTGCTGGTGGTTGGTGATCAACACGGTCGCGCCGCGTTTTGCCGGCAAATGACCCCATTGGCGGACGTGAATCTTGAAATTCATGTACATTTGCCGCACGCCGTAGGCCGTCGCCATCATAGCCCAGTTCGGCTTCACCGGCTCGCGCCCACAACGCGTCGCTCGCCATACACTCTCGACGCCGGAATTATCCTACACATCAAAGTGGCATAAGCTTTCCTCGCGTCCGCGAGCAAGGCCCGCTTCCGATGGTTAGCGAACCGCAGGCCATGTTCTTCGAGCGTCTCTTAGCGATCGTCCTCGACGTCGTCACGCTCGCGGCGATTGGGTATACGGTCCTCGCAATCGTCTGCATCGCGCGCTTCGGTCGCGAACCCGAGGCGAATGGCGTCGACGACCGGCCGCCGGTGAGTCTGCTCGTACCCTTGCACGGCGCGGAATACGGTCTCGAGGAGAACTTGCGCGCGTTCGCTTTGCAAGACTACCCCGACTGTCAGCTCGTTCTGGGCGTCGCTCGCGCCGACGATAGCGCACTGGCGATCGCGCAGCGCGTGGCGGCCGCGCTTCCAGATCGGAACATTGAGATCAGCGTAGGCGAAGTCCGCGGCGCGCGTAACCCGAAGATCGCCAACGTCCTCTCGATGATGCGCCTCGTGCG